>JAHEMV010000147.1 GCA_024643455.1 Cytophagales bacterium | reverse complement strand
ATTCAACACAAAGAGGCCTTTAGGATCATGAAGGGACTTATGGATAAATCCATAAATGGTTACCAGGTCATTCCCGACTTTAGGTATCCAGATAATATCCGTTTTGGGTTAGCGCCACTTTACACCTCCTTTTTTGAGCTTTATCTTACCGTTCAAAAACTTAAAAATATAGTTTTGAACAGGTTATTTGAAAATTTTGATGAATCTAAATTTTCAGTTACCTGATCAAGTTTAAAAAGCGAGATTATTCATTATAGAATAAAAATTCTAAAAAGACTAAATCGTTTTTTTTTAAACTTCATGAGATTTCATTAGATTTAAGATTCAATAAAAATTAAATACTCCTCTATAATGAAAATTGATAAAGACAGACTAAAAAGTAACCTTGAAGGCGAGAATCAACCTGAAGGCTCCAAAAAGGGGATAAGCAGGAGAGGCTTTTTGAGGGGAGCTGGATTGACTACAGTTGGGACAGTTGCTCTTCAAACAGGAGTTTTGGGCAATTCACTGCAAGAAGCCAGCCTGGGTGAACAATCCCTTGGCCCTGATGCAGTTTTAATTAAACTGAAGGTAAATGGCAGATTACGTTCGCTTGCTGTCGAGCCCCGAACAACGTTGGCCGCCGCATTAAGAGACCATCTTCAACTGACCGGGACAAAAATTGTATGCGACAGGGGAGCTTGCTCTGCTTGTACAGTATGGCTGGATGGTAAGCCCGTCAATTCATGCCTTACCCTGGCCGTTGAAGTTGTAGGTCAGGAGATCACTACGATTGAAGGGATTGGTACAGAAGAAAATTTACACCCGGTTCAACAGGCATTTATAGACCATGATGCATCGCAATGTGGATTCTGTACTCCAGGAATGATCATGACAGCCACCCATTTCCTGCAAAATCACCCTAATCCCAATCTTGATGAAGTGAAAGTAGCGCTTAGAGGGAATCTTTGCCGATGTGGAACCCAACCTAATGTTTTTAAAGCCACGCTGGCAGCAGCAAAAAAAATGTAATCAACCATGGATACAAAGAAAATAAAATTACCATACGGAATACCTGGTCATAACCTTGGAGAAATTGAACGCGATATTCCCGTGACCGAACCACCAGCATGGCCAATCAATGAAAAATTGAAAGTTGTCGGCAAGCCGGTAAAAAGATATGATGCGCTTGCAAAAGTGACTGGGAAAGCAAAATTCACAGCTGATATGCAACTTTCAGGGATGTTGTATGCAAAATTTTTCAGGTCCAATACGCCTAAAGCCAAGATTAAATCTATTAATACCAATAAGGCAAAAGACTTTCCAGGTGTTTATGCTGTAGAAGTCATGAAAAGCGATGAAGGGGAATTGCCAGAAGTAAAATTTGTAGGACAACCTTTGGCAGCAGTAGCAGCCAGCAGTTTGGCTATCGCAGAAGAAGCGGCTAAACTCATCGAAGTCGAGTATGATTACGAGGATTTTGTAGTGGATGTAGAGGAAGCGCAACGCTCGGAAGCGCCAATAGTTCATGCAGTAGCAATTAGTGCTCAGACAGATGGAGGAGATGTAGGGGTTACGCATGATGGTTCACAAACCAATGGCAATATTGTAGGGCCTTCGACGGGTAGTTTTTTTGGAGGACCAAGAGGGAGCCTAGATGAAGGATTTAAAGAAGCTGATATTATTGTAGAACGGGTATACCGAACACAAGTACATACCCATGTTCCATTGGAAACACATGGAGTGGTTGTTGACTGGAAGCCGGGAAATATGACTGTTTATGCATCAACTCAAAGTACTGCAGGTGTAAGGAATGAGATGGCAGAGTATTTTGGCATTTCAAAAAGTGAGGTTAGAGTCATTTCTGAATTTACAGGTGGTGGTTTTGGAGCGAAACATAGTGCTGGTGTTTTTGGACCTATGGCGGCAAAGCTTTCCAAAGCAACAGGAAGACCTGTTTGGCTGATGCTTGATCGAAAGGAAGAACACATGGCTGAAGGTTACCGTCCAAATTCTATTCACTATTTAAAAATAGGAGCAAAGAAAAATGGTAATCTTACGGCTATTCAACAGCGGTCGCACGGTACTGCAGGGATAGCACTTGGAGCAGGTGTAGGTCGCATTGCCCAGGTTCTGTACGAATGTCCTAATTTTTCTACAGAGCAATACGATGTCTATACCAATGCTGGCCCGGGCGCTGCATGGAGAGCCCCAGGTAATGCTCAGGGTGCTTTTGGATTTGAACAAGCAATTGACGAGATAGCAGAAAAACTGGGTATGGATCCGGTGAGCTATCGGGATATTATTGATAAAAGTGAAATTCGAAAAGTAGAACGTCAACAAGGCGCTGAAAAATTTGGTTGGTCACGAAGGAAAGCTGCAGGATCGGATTCGGGTGCTATTAAAAAAGGGTTTGGTATGGCCCAGTCTACCTGGCCGCGATTTGTAACGCTGGATTCCACTGCAGAAGTTAGACTAATGCAAGGTGGCGCAGTAGAGATCAGATCCAGTGTACAGGATATGGGTACTGGAACAAAAACAATTCTGGGACAGGTAGTTGCTGAAGAATTAGGTATTCCTGTTGATTATGTGACGGTACTTATTGGTGATACCTATTTTCCTGCTGGTCCGGCCTCTGGCGGAAGTGTAGCTACTGGTTCAATTACTCCTCCGGCAAGGAATGCAGCTTATAAGGCAAAATTGGAACTACTTGAACAGGTAGCTAAGAAACTTAAATCTGATCCGGCAAACCTTACCATAGAAGACGCTAAAATCTTTGATAAAACAGATGGTTCAAAAGCAATTTCGTTCAAAGATGCGCTCCAAGGAATGCGGACCAGTCAGATTATTACTAATGCATCACGATCAGATGATTACGGTGGATTTAAGCAGGAGTGGGGATTAGCATATGGAGATTTAGGATCTGTTCAGTTTGCTGAAGTAACGGTGGATACAGAGACAGGATTTGTAAAAGTAGATAAGATTGTTGCTGCTCATAGTTGTGGTCGACCACTAAATATAGCGCATGTAAAGAGTCAAATCAATGGGGGAGTAATTCAAGGATTGTCTTTTGCCCTGTATGAATATCGAGTGATGGACAAGCAGACTGGTTTTATGATGAATGCCAATGTGGATCAGTATAAACTTCCTTACTCAATGGAAATCCCTGAGATTGAGTCAATCGTTATCGAGGATTATTCCGGAACGTCCTCTACAGATGCATATGGAATCGGTGAGCCGGCTAATATTGCTACCGCTGTGGCTATTGCCAATGCAGTATATAATGCGATTGGAGTAAGGATTTATGAAATTCCTATTACTCCGGATAAGGTACTTAAAGCGTTAAATAAAATTTAATTAGAAAATCATGAATAAATTCAGTTGGTACGAAGCAAAATCGGTAGAAGATGCATTGGACAAAGTAAATGCGACTGCTTCTGATATACTTGGGAAAAGGCCAAACGAATCTTCAGTCATTTTTAAAGCTGGAGGTATAGATTTGATGGATTTGATGAAAGAAGGGCTGGTCAATCCAGGTACAATTGTGAATATAAAAAAGATCCCTGACCTGGATAAAATTGAGTTTGATGAAAAAAACGGTCTGCGTATTGGTGCAAATGTTAACCTGGCTACGCTGGAAGGGAATAGCCTGATTAAAGACAAATATTTGGCATTGCATCTTGCTGTCGGGCATGCAGGAACGCCGCAATTGAGAAATTCGGCAACACTTGGAGGGAACCTGGCCCAGCGAACGCGTTGCTGGTATTTCAGGTCTTTGGAACATCAATGCTTTAGAAAAGGTTCAGGTACTTGCTTTGCGCAAAAAGGAGAAAATGAATTTCATGCGATCATGAAAAATGAGACTTGTGCGAGTGTGCATTCCTCATCCGTTTCAACAGCACTTATGGCTTTCAATGCATCGGTAGAAATAGCTACTTCTGATGGTAAAAAGAGAAAAGTCCGTATGGAAGAGTTTTTTGTACATCCCGAAGTGGATAGCAGGTCAGAAAATATTCTTAATTCCAATGAGCTAATTACAGCTGTGGTAATTCCTGCACCCAAAGCTGGAACCAAGAGCTACTATATTAAACAAGGTGCACGCGAATCCCATGACTGGGCGATGGCTGATGTTGCTGTAGTGATGGAAATGTCAGGCAGTAATTGTAGTAAAGCTGAAGTGGTTCTTGGAGCAGCTGCTCCAATTCCAATCAGGTCAAAAGAGGCTAATGGTGTTCTCACTGGTAAATCAATAAATGAGACGGTTGCCATAGCAGCAGGAGAAGCATCCATGAAAGGAGCGACTCCGCTTTCTGGAAATGCGTATAAAGTGCCAATATTTAAAACCATTGTAAAACGAGCCATACTAAAATCAGTTTGATATGAAAAAAGTAAATCCGATAGATGCAAAATTTTGCCGTTTCCTAAAGGCTAAAAATCCTTTTGGAACTCTTGAAGGCGGAGACAATGATTGGTATGTGCTAGAAGATTCCAACACTATTTATTGGTGTGTGAAATCAAACGGTGCCGGAGGTCCTGATAATGGCCCTGTAGATCCCAGGCTGTGCATAAGCGGCCGCAGGTGTTACAAGCAAAGGGATTAAATAATATAAATATTAATCAAAGAGGTCTCAGAAATTATATTTTTGAGACCTTTTTTTAAGATTTTGAGTTTATCCATTAAATCTTAAAATCAACTGCGCATCATTATATTTCATTTTTCTAACTATCGATTTTATTTTTTTGCTGGGGCTCCATATTGATTGAAAAATATCCCTAAACAGATTCACCAATCTTCAAATTGTAAACAAAGTAGTCTCTGGATTTACAAAAAAATATATAAGGAAGTTGGCATCTCCAAATTCAAAAATGCATAAATTAACCAACTATCAATTTTTTAATAAGGATAAGTCTAATTTAGCCAAGACAAGTTTTTAAAAAGTACAATTTTTTGAAAAGGGGAATAATAAATACCTGTAACAGGATTTTTTTATATTAAATCCAGAATGAGTTCAAAGTGCCTAATTATTTAATGTATTAGCATAGGATGTGCTGTTTTTTTTGAACACGAATAAAGAGTATTTGATGGAATTTGGTGAGTTTTAGATGTTTCAAATGGATAGGAAGGTTTTAATAAAACGCGTAACTTGATCGATATATAAAAACAATAATAGATATTTAGTTTTAGTAAAAACCTGGTTCTTTCAAATTAAAATATGATTTTAGACAAGCTAAAAACTGATCAATAAACTACACACGTACATATGAAAAGTCTTGCATTTTTTCTGTTACTATTTGTTTTTGCGGGCAAAATATTTTCTCAAAATCCGATTGTGCCACCTGGTGTATATATTGCAGATCCATCCGCACATGTCTGGAAGGATGGAAAAGTATATGTTTATGGTTCCCGGGATGAATCTTCCAAATTTTATTGTTCTACAAGTTATCGCGTGTTGTCATCAATTGACCTGAAGACTTGGGAAGTATCGGATGAAAGTTTTGCTTCTTCGGGGCCTAATGACCAGGTCTTGTATTCGGATGGCCCTTTGCTCGCTCCTGATGTACAATATGCTAATGGAAAATATTATCTCTATTACTGCATGTTTGGTAAAGATTCTGAGGGAGTCGCCGTTTCTGATAACCCTTTAGGCCCCTTTAAAAACGGGAAACCTATTGATATAAAGGGAATCAATGGGATTGACCCTGCTTTGTTTATTGACGATGATGGTCAAGGGTACTATATATGGGGTCAATTCAATGTAAAAATGGCTAAAATGAAAGCCAATATGATCGAATTGGATACAAGCACTATAAGAGAAAATATTATTACGCAGGAAACGCATTTTTTCCATGAAGGGGCGTATATGATCAAAAATAATGGGACCTATTACTTGATTTATGCTGATATCAGCAGAGCGGGTGCCCCCACTTGCATTGGATATGCTACCAGTAAATCGCCTATGGGCCCTTACACTTATGGGGGAGTAATCATTGATAACGATCATTCCGATCCTGCGGCTTGGAATAATCATGGATCACTGGTGCAATTTAATGGGCAGTGGTATGTGTTTTACCATCGTCCAACCCACGGTAGTGTTTCCATGCGCAAAGCCTGCGTCGAGCCAATTGTATTTCGCGAAGACGGGTCCATTCCCGAAGTGGAAATGACATCACAGGGAGCTTCAGGGCCATTAAATGCCTTTCAGGAAATTGATGCTGCAAGAGCTTGCTTGCTTTCAGGTCATATAAGAATAAAAGCCACAACTCCGGATAATGAGGCTTTGGATGAAATTAGGATTGGAGATAAAGCAGCTTTTAAATACATCGACTTTAAAGATGGGGCAGATACTCTTTTGATAACAGTATCTCCTGGAAAAGTGCCTTGCAGGATCACGCTCAGCCTCGACTATCAATGGAGTGGTTCGATAGGTAGTGTTGAAATTCCAGCAAATCAAACGGAAGAGTGGATAACCGTAAAGGCTCCAATAAAAACTACCCGTGGCGTACATGCTTTATGGTTAGGATTTACTGACTTGTCAACCAACAGATATGGTATGTCTTCAGCAACGGAAGAAGAGAAAAAAATTAATTTATGTAAGGTTGATGCCTTTCAATTCAAATAGAAAAACTATGAAAAACACACAAAATTCAGCTTCACTACTATCCATTTTATTGATTATCTATGCTGGCCTGGTATTAATAAATTGCCAGGGGACTTCACCCGATGATTCTAAACTAAAATCAGAATTCCTCGCCCCACCCAACAGTGCTAAACCACGGGTTTGGTGGCATTGGATGAATGGAAATATTACAAAAAATGGAATTCAAAAAGACCTGGAATGGATGGACAGGGTTGGGATTGGCGGTTTTCAAAATTTTGATGCCAATCTTTTCACTCCAGCAGTTGTTCCTGAAAAGCTCGTTTTTATGACTCCGGAGTGGAAGGATGCGTTCAAATTCACAGCCGAATTGGCAAATCAAAAAGGATTGGAGATGGCGATTGCCGGTTCACCAGGTTGGAGTGTGACTGGAGGCCCATGGGTAGAACCCAAAGATGCGATGAAAAAGTTTGTATGGACCGAAACTCGCTTAAGTGGAGGACAAATCTTTTCTGGCAAATTGCCTCAGCCTCCAGGTAATTTAGGGAAATATCAAAATGTCGGTTTGGGCAGCGGTGGAATGTCCGGAGGTTACGTTGGAGAACAGCCGGAATTTTATAAAGATGCGCTTGCGGTTGCCTATCGTTTGCCGGAAACTGATCGTCCTTTCAACGAACTGAAACCGAAGGTTACATCAAGTGGAGGGAAATTTACACTCAGTCAACTTTCAGACTTTGACCTCAGTAATGCTTCATTTCTACCGCCGACTGAGGTGGGTGAAGACATGTGGATACAATATGAATTTGATACTCCACAAACATTCAAGGCTTTTGGTATAGCCGGGGCGATTGAAACCGCATTGTCCGAATTCCAGGGAGGAGCAGAAAACCGTTCATTAAAAGTAAGTGATGATGGTATAAATTTTCGAATGGTTGCAAAAGTAGCTGGCAGTACTGTTCCGTTCAATACCGTATCCATTGAGCCAAATACCGCCAGGTATTGGAGGATTTGTTTTGTGACTTTACCTGCTGAACCTAATCTTTTTGCCGTAATGGCAGGTTTGCCTTCACAGACCAAGCCAGATGGAGTCAATGTATCTGAGTTTGTTTTATATAACACCGACCGGATCGATCAGATCGAAGACAAAGCAGGTTTTTCTCCTTGGAAAGAAACGGGTGACTTAGTATCTACTCAATTGAATGATGCAGTACAAGAGGATGCCATCGTTGATTTAACAGGAAAATTAGAAAACGACGGTACCTTAAATTGGGAAGTTCCTGAGGGTAATTGGATAGTTCTGCGTTTGGGGTATTCGCTTACAGGTCGTCAAAACCATCCTGCGTCACCTGAGGCCACTGGCCTTGAAGTGGATAAATTGGATAAAGAAGCGGTTAGAAGGTATATCAATACTTACCTGGATATGTACCAGGATGCTACGGGAGGATTAATAGGTGAAAAAGGACTGGGCTTCATGGTACTGGATAGTTATGAAGCTGGGCATATGAATTGGACAAGCGCTCTCCCCTCAGAATTTAAGGCAAGACGTGGATATGATTTGACTCCCTGGATACCTGTTCTAACAGGAAGAATTGTCAGAGATCATGAATCAAGTGAAAAATTTTTATGGGACTTCCGAAAAACGATCGGTGAGTTAATTAGCGAGAATCATTACGACGTGATTGGTGAAGAGTTACACAAGCGAAATATGAAACGCTATACTGAATCACATGAAGGGGGACGTATCTATCTGGCAGACGGCATGGATGTGAAACGCAACGCTGACATTCCGATGGCAGCCATGTGGACACCCGGTAGCCTTGCTGGTGGAAATGACGAGGAAGTACGAAGTGAAGCCGATATAAGGGAATCAGCCTCAGTAGCCAATATTTATGGAAAACCATTTGTTGCTGCGGAATCGATGACTTCCATTCAAAATGCGTTCAGTTTTCACCCTGAGAAACTGAAACGTACGGCTGACCTGGAGCTGGCTTCCGGATTAAATCGTTTTGTAATCCATACTTCTGTACACCAACCTCTGGATGATAAGAAACCAGGCTTTTCTCTGGGACCTTTTGGACAGTACTTTACAAGACATGAGACATGGGCAGAACAGGCCAGGCCATGGATCGATTACCTGGCACGAAGTAGTTTTATGCTTCAACAGGGTCATAATGTAGCTGACATACTGTATTTCTATGGAGAAAACAATAATATCACATGGATTTGCAGAGAAAAACTACCGGATATCCCAGCGGGGTTTGAGTTTGACTTTATCAATTCTTCTGCATTACTCAATGCAATACATGTCGAAAATGAGAAACTAATAGCTCAAAGCGGGAATGCGTATGAGGTTTTGATGTTAGATGAAAGCGCTAAATACATGACGTTACCAGTCATAAAGAAAATCCATGAACTGGTTCAATCAGGAATTAAGTTAGTTGGTTCGCGACCAGAAATGTCACCAAGTCTGGCAGATGATAACACTGAATTTCAAAAAATAGCTGATGAAATCTGGACAAATAATAATGTTATGGCTTTAGAATATATGGGTCTTCAGCCAGATGTAACGATAACCAAAGCGAGCAATAAAATTCGTTATCGCCATCGTCAGACAGCCGATCAGGATATTTATTGGTTTGACAATCGAAGTGTTGATCCTACTGATGCTGAAATTAGTTTCCGTGTATCTGGAAAAGTACCTGAACTTTGGAATCCTCAAACTGGAAAAACTGAAGAAGTGAGCTACCAGATTGTTGATGGTAGAACAATCGTGCCGCTACAATTTGAATCCTGGGGAGCTTTTTTCATTGTTTTCAATGATAAAGCAACCTCAGATCATTATAGCAAGCCTGAAGTTACTGAAACCACAATTAAGGAGGTCACAGGTCCATGGAATCTATCGGTTGCAGGTAAGGAAGTAGAAATGGAAAGTCTGGTTTCCTGGACTGAAAATGACGATTCCGATGTCAAGTATTTCTCTGGAACAGCTTCTTATAAAACCAACCTGGAAATAACGGAATTGAACCAAAAGGCCCATTATGTCATTAATCTAGGACAGGTATATAACCTGGTGGAATTGATCGTAAATGACAAGAATATGGGAATTTTGTGGAAAAAGCCATTTTCAATGGATGTTACCGAGGCATTACAGGAAGGACAGAACATTTTGGAATTAAAAGTCACAAACCTTTGGGTGAACCGACTGATTGGAGATGCGCAACCTGATGCAGTAAAAACCACATTTACAACGATGCCTTTTTATCAGGCTGATGCTCCTTTGCTTACTTCGGGATTGTTGGGGCCGGTGAAGGTAATTCAAATTTCAAATTTAAAGTGATTTTTCATTTTAGCACTTCTTGACTATGAAAATAAAAAATGTTATTCAGGCTCCCTTTTTTATAGTATTGGTAATTGTCATTCTTTCTTGTGGTGTTCAGGATAATAAAGACGAAAACCGCAGGATATCTTTTGATGATAACTGGCGTTTCGTCAGAGACAATCCAGATGGAGCAGAAGATCCTTCTTTTAATGATTCCCAATGGAGGTTATTAGATCTCCCGCACGACTGGAGTATTGAAGATCTTCCCAGTCAGATTGCTGATAGTATTATTGGTCCATTTTCCAAAACATCTCCTGGCAAAATGAGAACGGGATATACCGTTGGTGGAACAGGATGGTACAGGAAAACCTTTACGATCGAAAAAACTGACAGCCAAAAGATTGCTTATCTGGAATTTGATGGCGTTTACATGAATTCCGATGTATGGGTTAATGGGAAACATGTTGGCTCGCATCCTTACGG
>JAHEMV010000146.1 GCA_024643455.1 Cytophagales bacterium | reverse complement strand
ATTCTGACATGCTGAATAAGAAGCAACTTCGGTATCAGAAAAGGCAAGATTTCCGCAAAAATAATCAACAATACTTTTTCAAATTTGGTGCGGTCAACGCCAAACTGGATACAGATATTTCTTTCGATCTTGTAGATGGTTTAATCTCCGCACAGCTGGGTTTGGAAAACAACCTGGGGCTACCAGGTAAAAGGGCCTTTTTTACTGCCTCTTTTGTGCACCGATTCACTCCGACCAGTGGAATGTATGTTAATTACTATGGTATCAATCGAAGTGAAACCAGAGTAACAGGCAAAGACTTGATATTTGGCAAGGACACGATACCCAAGGGCACTGCAACTAAGGCATTTTTTAACACCCAGGTAATAAGTGCCGGATATTTATTTACGCTGGTGAAAGATCCTGATGCTTTTCTTGGTGTGTATTTCAATATCTATCTGATGGGGCTTTATACAGGTATAAAATCAGATATTGGTGATTTGGAAGCCAAAATAAGCTATGCTGTTCCTTTACCTAATTTTGGCATGGTAGGGATGTTCAAATTGAAGAGCTGGTTGCATCTCGACGGCAACGTAGGATTCTTTACGCTGGATTTTGATGATTTTGAAGGTACTATTTATGATTTTAGCGCCCGCCTGGTTTTTAAACCGACCAATTGGCTGGGCCTGAGCATTGACTATCAGAAGTTTGATATCCGCGTTAAATGGCCGTATGATGGCATTCTTACCACAGTCGATTATAATTTTCGAGGACCAGGTTTAGGAGCCATTATCAGTTTTTAAAATTCGTGAAGCAGGTCATCTTACATGATATCTCAGATCAATAACTGATAGCATTATTTTTCTACGAGATTGCGATAGAAGGTTTATTAATGACCATGTCAAATCTATCTTATGCTTTACTCGCCTTCAAAGTTCTTCGTTAATTTATCAGCGAAGGGAAATGAAAATCCAAGAATGAACTTCCAATGACTGAATGTAAGTCTGGACAATGATGATCCGTCCACATTATCTTCTCCGTCTTCAGGAAAATCTATTTCATTTTTAAATGTACTTGAAGCACCAGTATAGGTTGCTCCTAAGGTGATCTCTATTGCCTTTGTGTTGATGGCGAATCCTCCCCCAAATTGAAAAAAATCAGCCTGAAATATTGAGTTGTTGGTGGATTCCTTAAAATCACTTAAACGGTTGATATTATCAGGTACTGCAGAGTAATTTGTTGCAAAACTCCCATAGACCGAAAACTTTTCATTAAAGTGCCATTCTAGGCCAACACCATAGTTCAACACAGATTCAATTCGTTCTTCCAGGGCAAATCGAATAGTATCGCCGGTGCTCTGACCGATAAATGGCTCAATTTTTAAAATATCGTATTTTGATATCCGATCATACCATTCAGCGCTTAGATGTACCAACCCTTTACTGAAAGGGATACCCATTCCAAGACCAATGGCCCATGGAGTTCGGTATCTAAGTTTAAGATTTTCCTGGATATTGAAAATATAACCGTCGTTGGCCGTCCCATCGCCGGTGGTATCTACTCCTACAAGATGGTCTTCCATCAATGTAGAGCCTTTTCCATAAACGTTAATTCGCGGAGTGGTAATGGTCAGGCCAAATCTAACCTTTTCCAACTCCCATACCAAACCTAATTTCCAGAGCAAACCATAGGAATCATAACCGTACTTACGGTTTACTGTATAATATGCTGCCTGATTGAATTCATTAAGTGCATTCATATCTACAGAAATTAAATTCCCCTTATTCAATGTTGAAATAAAGGTAGATAAGCCAATACCCACTTTTTTTGAACTGGGTGGGGCCCATGTCAAACCAACCCATTCTTCCTTGAAATCGGTTTTGACATCAAGTGAACCATTGAAAATATCATGTTCGCCAGGCAGTCCCTCAATAAGGTCACCTTCCCTTTCAATCCTGGTAAAATAATCCAGTTTTGTGCGTTGGCGGGTTAAAAATGAATAGGCAAACCTGTGATTTTTGAGAAAGGGTATTTTGAAAGTACCAGCTGCAAGACTTGGAGCCCCACCAAAGCTTGAGTTGTTCAACTTTATCCCCTGTTCGTTATCTTCAGCTTTCAAGGTACGCCATTCATAGACTTTAGCACTTATGGCAAAAGCAGGATTTTCAATCATTCCCAGCCTGGCCGGATTGTAGAAGACAGCACCCAGGTCTTCCACACTGGCATTTACTGTTCCGCTTAAGAGCATCGATTTGTTGCCGTAGTTCTCAGACCAGTAATGCCCATCCTGCCCCAGCAAGACAATGGAGGGGAGCAACAATGCTGCGCATATAACAATTGGTAACGGTTTCATTTATCTGAAGCAAACAATCACTATTTGATTGATTGCAGGCAATTTAGGATGCTTTTATAAATTTAAAATGAAATCTTTAGTTTTCTTTTGCAGATAGCATATCAGTCGCAAATATCATGGTAGAATTGGCCTCACCTTTAACATAAGTGATGCAGAGAGTGTATATGAAGACTTGATCTATCTTAAACCGGAAATGTCTTTTTATATGATTATTTTGTAATTAAAAATGTAATTTAATGGATACTTACCAAATGTGACTGAATCCTTAATTTGAATTTATGAAAACAACTAAAAAAATTGGTGCAGCGATCTATGTTGCTTCGTTTATCATCATAATTGCCGGCGTCATGTATGCAGAATCATTCGTGACACCTATGTTATTGGCACTCTTCATAAGTATTGTTTGCGCCCAGCCCATTTTTTGGCTACAGAAAAGAGGAATACCTCAAACACTGGCAATAATCATTGTATTTGTTGGTATCCTCGCCATGTTTTTTGGTTTTGGAGAGTTAATAGTGAATTCGCTTTCTTCTTTTTCAGAACAGGCACCTCTTTTTGAAAAAAACCTGAGTGATATGATGGCCTCAGTTATTCAGTTCTTCAGTGATAAGGGAATTGATATTTCTCAACCCGAAATGTCCAGGTTTTTTGATCCATCAAAAATAGTGGGCCTGACGGCAGGACTCTTAAGTCAATTGGGTGGTTTTATGGGAAATGCCTTTACTATCTTTTTCCTCGTGCTCTTTTTATTATTGGAATTGGATAGTGTATCCGTCAAAATCAGGGCAATAATTAAAGGTTCAACAGACTCACTTAAATATTTAAATGTCATTGGAAATAGCATACGTCACTACCTTTCAATTAAAACATTTACCAGTCTTTTAACAGGCATTTGTGTTTGGATATTGCTTGCGCTCATTGGTTTGGATTATGCAATTTTGTGGGGACTTATTGCATTTCTTTTGAACTACATACCAAATATAGGTTCGATCCTCGCAGCAGTCCCCGCTGTTCTCTTCGCTATCATACAAATTGGATTTGGAGGGGCTTTATGGACTATTTTGGTATTTGTGGTAGTCAATGTAGTAATCGGAAATATGATCGAACCAAAGATCATGGGCAAAGGCATGGGGCTATCTACATTTGTTGTGTTTTTTGCACTCATTTTCTGGGGATTTGTCCTGGGAACTGTCGGGATGTTCCTGTCTGTTCCGCTTACCATGGCCATTAAAATTATGTTGGAGCAAAAACCGAAGACCAGGGGCATTGCCATTGCGTTGGGCACCCAGGGTGAAGCCCAGGTAATTGTAGATCATCAATCAACTTCCGCTTCGCCAGAATAATGCTTTTTTAACCTCATTTCGAACTTTAATTAATTATAAATCAATAGCTTATCAAAGTTTAAAGCGTAAAGGGTGAATTCGGCCCATAGGGCGAAAAATTGAGAAATTTTTCGGATTAATATGCAGCCTGATCAAACCGGTTTATCTTTGTCCAACTTACCTGATGGTTGCGGAGCCTTCTCGTGTAGGATTTCAAAAAGTGCTACCAATGGTTTGGTCCCTTCGTTGTACTCCAGAAGTACCTTAGCAATCCC
Source organism: Cytophagales bacterium (assembly GCA_024643455.1). Taxonomy (GTDB): domain Bacteria; phylum Bacteroidota; class Bacteroidia; order Cytophagales; family Cyclobacteriaceae; genus JAAUQL01. Next base: position 6,482 of record JAHEMV010000146.1, on the reverse strand, counting down.
GGCAAAGGGCATAAAAAGTATCATGCCCGACACACCCCAGATCAGTCCTCCGGTAATCACCGATAAAAATATCACAAAAGCATTCAGATTGATTTTGCTGCCAATGACAATGGGTTTGAATACATTGCTTTTTAAGGCATTTGAAATCACCATACCTGCCAGAGCTAAAATTGGCATCAGCAAACCATCATTTGAGATGGAGGCAAAAATGACAACAATGCCCATGCCCAGCGGGCTGCCTATGTACGGTATGAGTGTAAGTAAGGAGACAAGTATGGCGAAGAACAAGGCGTATTTTAATCCAATCAGAAGAAAAATAATAAATAACATGACCGCCAATATGAGGGTAATGGAGAATAACCCGAACAAAAAATTGTTAATAATGCCAATGATTTCTTTACTTCTTTTTTTTGCGAGAGTGAATCCCTCTTCGGTCTTTTCCCGAAGGCGCATAAAATAGAGATAGTTATCCCGATAATATAAGATGAAAAAGAGATATATTCCTATCAGACCGATATTCCCAATGCTTTTACTAATTGAGGAGAGCATTTTTGCAATGATCGCAGAGTGACTGGATATCCAGTTGTGGATTTGTGTTTGATCAATCATCGGCATGTGAATTCCCAGACCTTCTATCGTAACCAGGATATTTTGAATAGCCTCGATGAGCTTAGCACTGAAATCGGGTATGCCTATTACGATAGAAGCTATCTCACTTAAAAAAAAGTAAAAGAGTAGTGCAATACCAAGTAGGATCAATGCAACAAAAAGCATTGAAGAGATCAGCCGCTTCAGATGAAATTTTTTTTCGATTCTGTTTAGCATCTGAAACGAAGCCAGGGCAATTATAAGACTCCATGCAAGCGGTATCAGAAATGATTTTGCGATTATCAGAATCACAATAGTGATTGATGCGATGAATAAAATTGCTGCCGTTCGGATAAGATTGGAATTGTTCACAGAAAAAGTCTCCATAACCTAAATTGATTGCAATTTTCAAATTACAAATTATTCAGTAATGATGGGGAGTAAAAGCAAAATTTGTTAAAGAACTGATATGCATCTGGGAAAAAGGTGATTGGTATAATAGTTCCATCATAATCATTTTTAGAAATCATGTATTTATACCGGAATAATTCGAAAGATTAACTGTGATCAATTAAATTTAGTCTTTCGCCAACTAATCTTATTGAAACAATAAATTAAAAAGGTATAAAATGAACCTGGAAATTTTAGTCTCGCTCCTCTACATTGTTATTCTGATCTATACGATACTACGAATTTTACTGGATACAAATTCCAATTCGAAAACTCTGGCATACCTGCTGTTGGTGCTTTTCATTCCACTGCTTGGGATTGTTCTCTATTTTTCCATTGGGATCAATTACAGGCATAATCGCTATAATCAAAAGGCTATTGCACTTCACAAAGAACTGGACAAAGCGTACAAAAATGGTATTCAGGATGAAACTCAATCCCTTCTGAAAAAACACGAGCGTGATTTGAAAAAATATACGCAACTGGTGGAGTTTAATCATCGGATCATGGGAGAATTTCTCAGTCAGAATTCCTTTCACCTGCTTGTCAACGGGGAGCAGAAATTTCCTGAGGTTCTGAAAATGCTGGAAACCGCGCAACATTTTATTCATATGGAGTATTATTCCTGGGAAAATGACACCCGTGGTAACCAGATCAAGGAAGTTCTTCTCAGGAAAGCTGGTGCTGGCGTAAAAGTTCGGGTGTTGTTTGATGACTATGCCAGCAGGAGCATCAGGCGCAATATTGTGAAAGAACTAAAGCAGGGAGGAGTGGATATCCATCCGAAAATCAAAGTGAAGCTTCGACATTTTGCAAACAGGGTGAACCACCGGGATCATCGTAAGATTATCATCATAGATGGACAAATTGGATTTGTGGGCGGTATCAATATTTCTGACCGTTACGACAATAGCATCGATACCGGGCTATTCTGGCGCGACACACATGTGAAATTTGTTGGCCCACTTGTGCATAATATGCAACGACATTTTATGGTAAGCTGGAATTCTGCACAAGAAACAAGGCTTGAGTTTAGTAAGGAATTGTTTCCGCCCCTAAAAGCGCCTGAAGCAACTGGTACAGTTGGTCTGGCCCAGATGATGGCCGGTGGGCCGATCTATCCGATGTCTACCATCATGCTTACCTATTTCAAGATTTTCACATTGGCGAGCCGGAAGTTGTATATTACCAATCCTTATTTCATCCCAAACGAAAGCATCCTGGATGCACTTAAGCAGTCGGCAGTGAGCGGTGTAGACGTTAGGTTGCTGCTCCCTGAGAAATCAGATTCTGCTATTGTCGGAGCCGCATCAAGATTTTATTTCAATGATTTATTAAAATCGGGTGTGAGGATCTTTTTATATAAAAAAGGATTTGTCCATGCCAAGACTGTCGTGGCAGATACAATGTTAAGTATAGTAGGAACAGCCAATATGGATATCAGGAGTTTTGATCTGAATTTTGAAATCATGTCGTTGATATATGGAGAGGAGTTTGCCAGCAAACTGGAAAAAGTGTTCCTCGAGGACCTTAATGACAGCGTTGAGGTAAGGGTGGAAGCATGGAAGGATATCGGTTTGTTTAAGCGACTTATCTATGCTACTGCAAGATTGATCTCATCGTTTTTGTAGGGCCATGAAATTTTTCAAGGATTTCTACTTCGATATAAAATTCTCCATAAACTTTTTTCTGGTTTTATCTTCAAAACTATCGAGATAGGCCTCTGTATTATGAAGTGACTTATGGCCAAGCGATTCACTGATTAATTCCATAGGGGCTCCGGATCTGTTCGAAACAGTTGCAAAAGAATGCCTGGCAGTATAGGTTGTTATTGGATTCTCGAATCCAGTGCTAATTGTTTGTGTTTGTTTTTGAGTCGAATGGTCAGTCTTAAAAGACCTAATTGCTTAATTGACAGATCTTGAGGCTACCTTAGTTATTTCAAGGTTAGTGCGACGCTGTATTGATTGATTATTAATCTAAATTTACTATTTGTTCAAGTTTACTAATGACAAGTTTCCTTCTCTCAATAGCAGTATATGGGTTGATATGACATTCAATTATTTCATATGCTGATGGATGAGTAAGTATTTCATTACTCATTTGTTTCAAAAAGGTGCGAACCTCCTTCTCGGCTTTAAATACATCATCAACTAAACTTAGATTATTGTCAATCACGTAAATAATATCCTCGAAATCATGACTCATTCTTGGATCACCACCTCTATTTTTAAAGGCTTCCCATTTTGTGGCCAGGAATAAACTTACTGGTAAAATTTTTATTTCAGCGTCTCCAACTTTTATCGAAGAAGCTTTTTTAAATCCTGGCTTCAACCATCGATTTGTTGGTCCAAGAGGGGTTTCTTCGTATGGAATAAAATCAATTAATATATCTTCAAGAGAATACCTGTACATTATTTTCTCGGTAGGAGCTGGATATATCTTTTTATTTGCCAATTTCTCTCGTAGTTGGTCCATTTGTCTATAAGAGCTGACCTGGACAGAAATATCAATATCTTTTGTTGGCCTTGGTTGTTCAGCTCCCTCATCAGTGACATACAGACTTACAACAGCACCACCAACATAGATTACAACATCATTGAGTTCTCCTAAGGCCAGTGCTACTTTTTCTACTACCTTTAAGTTGATGGTTTGATTCTTAAGCATGTTCAATTCTTTCTTTTATCATTTCAACAGCCAAATGTTGTTCCCTTACCTTACCTACTCTTATGGCATCAGTCAAAGCCATAAGCTCATAATATTTATTATCCCGAAGACAAGCTTCTGGTATTTTAGGATGTAATGGCTCTATTGCCTGTCCTCTTATGTTTCCTTTTGCAAAGGGCCAAACAAATGGTTCTTCGCTCATTATTTGATTGTTTAGGGGAGGTGCAGAATGAGCTGTCCCAATACCTCTAACCATTGCTCCTGGTTGTTGGGGATATACATAGCGCAATCCTGATTTCAAAAAGTCAATTAGGGCTAATTTGTTTAGTGTCTTCTTATCCATGCTTATTAGTCCAGAGAGTACAGATCGATTAATGCTTTCACTTATTTCGCTTGCGCTTATTCCAAGCTCATAAGCTAAGTCTTTCATATACCAGTTTTGTTGACCTTTGCTGGCTATTTTAAGCAAAATTGCAATATCATGGGGACGCATACCGTTGTGTTTTTTCATGCTATACTTAAAATTATTGACAAATATATGAAATGATTTGTAATTCGCGAATCGCGAATAGTATAGTTTTATGTTGTGGGATTTATGGACGCTTTCATAATTATCGATCACACTTTAACATCAAACTATTTCGGGATCAGGCTCTCCATAAACTTTCTTCTGGTATGATCTTCAAAACTATCGAGATAGGCTTCAGTTGTATGTAACGACTTATGGCCGAGGGATTCACTGATCAATTCCATAGGGGCTCCGGATCTTTTCAATACTGTTGCAAAAGAATGCCTGGCAGCATAGGTGGTTAGAGGCTTATCGTACCCGATTTCTTCGCCGATTAATTTCATGTATTTATTAATCGTTTTTATAAACTGGTGCTTAATCTGTTGTTTTCTTTTCTCGTCGTGATTTTTATGGTAAACCGGAAATACATAACTATTTTCATCACGGTTTGAATTGCACCATCTTTCCAGTATTTCTTTGGCTTTGGGCAGCAACGAAATAATAATTGGTTTTGGGTTTTGAATGGTATTTGAAGTCTTAGCTCTATCGTAGTGGATGAAATCTCCTTGAATGTTTTTAAATTTTAGATTCAACATATCCTTAATGTTCATCCCATTGCATATATAAGAGAATAGCCAAATATCTCTTGCGAAGTGTTGGTTAGAGCCTTCTTCAACTTCATAGTCTATAATTTTTTTTATTTGTTCAATGGTCAAGGCTTTCTTTATATTTCTGGGAGCTTTAATCTGAAATCTATTTTTTCCAAACGGATAGTTTTTTTGCTCAACGATACCGGCTTCTATTGCTTTGTTATAAATTGCTCGGAGATGTCGGAGATAAATTCCTATAGTAGAGATAGATTTACCTTCACTTTTCATATTTGCTTCATACTCTTTGAGAAAGTCAACAGTAACCTGAGGGAAGGAGAGTGCTGACATAAATCCTTGGAGAGAATGAAATGCATCTCTATATACATTCGCCGTGCCAATTCTTCCTTCTAGGTTTAATTCTGATATGACCCTCTCAAAGTAATCATAGACGCCCTTCTTTACTGTTGGGTTATCATAATCCTTTAAAATGACCCTTTGCAATTCATGAAACGAAAAGACTTCCAGTGAATCAATGATTTTTTGAATCTTTGATTGCAAAGACAAAATTTTCTTTTTTGATGTCTGCAATTCTCTTCTTACAGAATTATTATTTACCCTTTCAAAATCTACTTCTGACATGTCTAAACCAACAGGATAATACCGTTGTGATTTTTGGAAAGTCACTCTGATTTTTAAAGGATAAAGGCCGCTTCGTTTTGGTCTTCTTTTGTCCAATATTAGTTTCTGATGAGCATACATAAAATCAAAATTTGCATACTATTTGCATACTTTTTTCAAGAAAGTGAAGAAAAATGAAAAATACAAATTTTTATAAGTATCTTAATTTCAATGTATTAAACCAAAATAGACAAAGGAAAAGTTAATAAAATAAAGTAAAAAAACAGACTCATAATCAGGGGGTCCATGGTTCGAGCCCATGTGGGCCCACATTGAAAATCAGCCACTTACAATTTATTTTGTAGGTGGTTTTTTCTTTGGTGCCAGGATTTGAAGGAATAGGTTGGTGGGAATTGACACTTTTCATGGTTCTGTTCCAATAATGATAAGAGGAACAGCAGGGACACTCCTCTTCCTTGTCTTGCAATATCAAAATGGATAGCGAAATCCTCTGATAGTAATTATAATTATAGCTAAATTTGATGTCTTAGCCCCCTAAACAGGTGGACATAAAAAATAAAAATAACATAGCTGTATATCTAAATTTAAATATATGAAAAGCACTAAATTATTAGCCTCCCTATTAGCCATTTTACTTATAGGAGCTTGCAGCCAATCTGGAAAAGATGCTGCCTCAGAATCAAAAAAAGTGTACAAATCGATGCCTGCATCAACCGAATTTGATGTGGTAATCCTTAACGGTCGGGTGATGGACCCGGAAACGAATTTTGATGCCATCCGAAACGTAGGTATTAAAGATGGTATTATTGGCTTAATTACAGAAGCTGAAATATCTGGTAAAGAAACTATAGACGCAAAAGGCTTAGTGGTTGCACCCGGCTTTATTGACGGACACCAGCACTGCATCGAACCCTATGCTTACCGGTTGATGCTCCGCGACGGTCGTACCACTATCATGGACCTGGAAGTCGGCGTGCACGGCCCGAAGTTCGGTGAGTGGTACAAACGCCGTGAAGGAAACGCGTCGGTTAATTTTGGAG
>JAHEMV010000145.1 GCA_024643455.1 Cytophagales bacterium | reverse complement strand
GAAGGACTTGATGTATTGGATAAAATAGCTAGCGTTCAAACCGGAGAAATGGACAAGCCAGTTGAAAATATCTACATGACCATGAAGGTTGAAGAAGTAAATGTCAAGAAACTTGAAAAGCTTTACGGAATCAAATAACGATCTTGAATAAAATCCTCATTACAGGAGCAAATGGATTGCTCGGGCAAAAGCTGGTTTTATTGTTTTCTACTATGGAGAACACCGCAGTCATTGCGTCTGGAAAAGGTCCGTTGAGAATTAATTTTCAGAACGTAACGTATCTTGATGTTGATCTTGCAAATCGGAACGAGGTTTTTGCAGCGTTTATAAAAGTGGCACCAACGCATATTATTCATGCAGCCGCCGTCACCCAGGTCGACCTTTGTGAACATGATAACGAAATGTGCTGGCGAAACAATGTAATCGCCTCTGAAAATCTTATTGAATTAGCCGAGGAACTGGATGCCTATTTTCAATATATTTCTACAGATTTTGTTTTCGACGGTACTGATGGTCCTTATAAAGAAACAGACCAACCCCATCCAATCAATTTCTACGGAAAAAGTAAGCATGTCGTAGAACAGTTACTGATGAAATGCCAATTGGATTATGCTATTGTTCGCACAGTGCTCGTATATGGTGTTGGTCAAAATCTTTCCAGATCTAACCTTGTATTGTGGGTTAAAAATAAACTTGAAAACCAAGAACCGATCCGGGTAGTCAATGATCAATGGCGCAGCCCGACCTTAGTGGAAGACCTGGCAAAAGGCTGTAAACTAATTCTGGAAAAAAATGCTACAGGTATATTCCATATTTCTGGAAAGGAGTATTTGACACCTTATGATATTGCTTTACAAACAGCAAAAATTTTTGGATTAGACGCAGACTTAATTTCTCCAACCGATGCTTCAACTTTTAAAGAGATCGGCACAAGGCCATTAAAAACTGGTTTTGATATTTCAAAATCAATAAAAGAACTTGGATTTGAGCCTGTATCGCTGCAAGCAGGATTGATGTTCATAAAGGACCAGCTACTATCTTTACGGAGCGAATAAAATTCCTATGGACAATTCATAACCAGTAAAATCGAGTTCTGCATCCTGATAATCTGCAGACTCTTCCACGATAAAGTCTCCATCGGATGGAATTCCCTTATACGTGCCTTTCATATCAAGCGGAGATGCACCAGCGAGATAATACGCTTCAAAACTGATCCCAAATTTCTTGGAAAAATAAACAATATACTCTGCCCCAAAATGGTATCCATAACCAAGATTATTATTAACAGAAAAGTCAGAGTTTAATATTTCCCATCCCAGGTAATCTTTTAATTCCCTATCCAGATTGCCTTCATTGATCTTTGTGTCAAAATTATAAAAAGCAAAGCCTCCCCCTTTCAATTTGAATGCCTGGTTATCAAAATTAAAGGTAATGACCAACTCAAGTGGCACCATCAACGAAAAGAAGGGTCCAATCAATGGATTCTTTGACTCGTATGGGAGACCTTTCACACCCATCCCTGATATTCGGTATAGCGTAAAACCCGATTCGATGGCCAAAAACCGGTTAAGATCAAAACCAACCCCACGAATTGAAAATGGTGTTACAGGCACGGAGAAATATCCATTTTTAGGAATAAAATAAGAAAAAGACAAACCAAAATCCTGTGCTTTCAACGCAAAGGAAAAAAGTAAAAGGCAAAGTATTATTAATAGTTTTCTCATGACCTCATTATTTGTATAATGATGAAATATACAACTATGGTTACAATTTAGTGGATCTCATGCACAAAGAAAAAAACCAAAAGGGCATAAAAAAAGCGGGGTATACCCGCCTTTTTTATGAATTGATTTTTGAATAATGTGTCATAAAATATTCTTCAAACTTTGTCGCGAGTTCATTTTCATTCTCGCTCTTCATGGTGTTGACCAGGTCATTGAGAATAATTAAATTCTTTTGCATTTCATTGCCAATAGAAATATTATTTTCGCTAAGATAGTTCAATGCCTCATTAGCACGTTCACCAATAACTACTGCAATTTCATGTGCTCTATCCCGCTCATCTGCCATGTACAACAGTTTTACGGTTTGCGATGAAGTATAATCATAAGGAATGGAAATATCTGGCATTACCTCCAAGGATCTGTTGAGTACTTCTTTGGCTTTATCAATTTTCCCTTCCCGTAATAGTGTATTTGCAAGACTATTAAAAGTCGATCGATGATTCAAAGCAAAATTGCGGTGATCTATGGAATTATACACCTTTGGATCATTTAATCCACGGAATCTAAACTTGTTCATCACGTTGTCATACATGATATCTGTATTGACAAATTCACTTCTTGGGTTTGGATTCTTCACAGGTAAAAGCCGGTAAGCATTCCCTTCCTGAACAACATATTCATTCAGATTTATGCTCGCTCCCTGAAGAGAGGTATTATTAAAGTAAATCGGCCTTTCCCAATTGTTGTTAGCGATCAGGTCTAAAATCATTAGTGTGTTTTTTTCCAAACCACCACGTCGAAGCGTGAATATCATTTTATCGGTAACATAAGGAAATTTGTCTTTTGGAATGATATTTCTACTTTTTACATCTGCTGTATCTATATCTAAATATAATGATTTAGAGGGCACAGAATTATATTTACCAAATTTAGTGGGGACTTGCAATCCCGGGTTTTCATCCCGAATTAGTTTTAAATATTGATTGAGATTGATTGCCGCACCTTTTATAGTTTTATTTTCATAGTAAGGCAGGTAGTCGTTTGGACCACCCTGACGATATAGTTTTGGAGTCAATGAAAATGGTAGCGGTTTAGATTCATAAGCAGGCCTGGTCATTTGATCAATATACCAGTCTGTATTGAAATAGCTCAATACGATGACGCGGACATCTGTCCGGTAGCCTTCTACTTCTTGTATGTACCAAAGTGGGAAGGTATCATTGTCACCACCAGTAAATAAAATTGCATTCGGCTCGCAAGAAGCAAGGAAGTTCCTTGCAGAATCCACTGAAAAATATCGGCCTGATCGGTCATGATCATCCCAACCCTGGGCACCCATAATACCTGGCACTATCAAACAAAGTACAGTTGCTACTACAGCACCATTCACGTCATTTTTCATTTTCTCACCCAACCACTTTCCAATGGCCATAGCACCAATACCAATCCACATGGCAAATACATAAAACGAACCTGCATAAATATAATCTCGCTCTCTTGGTTCTACAGGAGGAGAATTCAGGTAAAGAACAAGCGCTATACCAGTCAGGAAGAATAGTAGGAGTAACACAAAAAAGTCCTTTTGCTTTTTATTGTATTGAAAAAACATGCCCAGAATACCAAGTAAAAGAGGAAGCATAAAAAAATTATTCCTGGCTTTATTACTGGCAAATTCTTCGGGTAGCTTTTTCAGCGAATCCAATGGAGATAGCCAGTCAGCATGTTGAATATCACTTTCTCTTCCGGCAAAATTCCAAAGAAAATAACGCATATACATGTGTCCCAGCTGATAGGTGAACATAAACTCTATGTTGTCTACAAAGTTGGGATTTTCATTTTCTTTCAATCCCATGTATTCTTTATACAATTCTATATGTTTGGAATCAGAGCTGTATGCTCTTGGAAGAATGGTCATTCTTTTAGGATCATAGATGTAATCGATCTTATGGTCGGAAATCTCATAATCTTTTTCACCTTTAACATACACCGAAGCTCCTAGTTTCTGATCCACGATCTGGGCATCAAAATATTGCCCATAAAGTAAAGGTCGGGATCCATATTGTTCCCGTTTCAAGTAAGAAACAAATGACATGATGTTTTCCGGATTATTTTCATCGATTGGTGGATTATACTTTGATCGGATCACCATTGAAGTATAGGATGAATACCCAATAAGGATAAAGGCAAAGCTTAACAAGGCGGTATTCAGCAGCACTTTTTCTTTTACATTCGAATAATAAATCCCGTAGACCAATGCTCCTACAAGCAATAACCCAAAAACAATTACACCGGAACCAAAAGGCAAGCCGAGTGAGTTGACAAAAAATACCTCAAGTGTACCTGCGATTGATGGAAATTCAGGGATAAGTATATTGTTAACCAAAATGACGATAAATCCACTTACTAATAGTGAAGCAATGATACCAACTCTTGAAACCTGGTATTTTTTGAAATAATAAATTAGTCCTAAAGCGGGTATTGCCACCAGGTTAAGCAGGTGAACACCAATTGAAAGACCAACCATGTAGCTTATAAGAATAATCCATTTATTTGCCAGACTTTCATCTTCGATGACCTCCCATTTCAAAATCGCCCAGAAAACAAAAGCTGTAAAAAAGGATGACATGGCATAGACTTCAGCTTCAACTGCTGAAAACCAGAATGAATCAGAAAAAGTGTAAGAAAGCGCACCTATGAGGGCACCACCCATCAGGAGCATTGTTTGTCCAGCAGTTTCTTTTCCTTTTTCAATATTGAATATTTTTCTTCCCAATAGGGTTAGGGACCAGAATAGAAAGAGGATCGTAAAACCACTTGCCAGAACACTCACGATGTTGATCCAATAGGCCACTTTCTCTACGTTTCCCATAGCTAGAAATGAAAACAACCTTCCGATCAATAAAAAAAATGGAGCTCCTGGAGGATGAGGGACTTCAAGTTTATACGATACGGCTATAAATTCGCCACAATCCCAATAACTGGCGGTAGGTTCTACTGTAAGCCAATATACCAAGGTGGCAATTGCAAAAACTGCCCACCCTGAAATATTATTTATTTTCTTATAATTCTGCATTATACCCATATTTAACCGGCGAAATTAGTAAATATATTAGAATTGGAAGCATATAAAATCCAAAATGTAATTGAATGAAAACGCGTGTAGGCTACATTTATTTATAAATTACTGTATAATATCCCAACCAAAAAATAAACGGCAGGATATAGCCAAATACTCCTATTATTATTGATTGCTTATATTCTTTTTCTGATTTTACATAAATGCCTGCTACGATAAAAAACCAATAGATCACTTCAAAAAAGTTTATTGATTTCAAGGGATAGTGCCATTTATCTGCCACATGTTCATAATTCACCAAATTCATAAGTGATAAAGGATAAAATGCTCGAACATCAAAATAATTTGGATCGGTTTCCACGGTCATAAACCAAATGATTTTTATCAATTCCGGAAGAATAAAAATAATCTCTGAAATCATAACTATATGCCAGCAATTGGCATAGGTGACCCTGTATCCAAATCCAAAACAGCCGACCCATATAAAAAAAGCAATAAAGGTGAACTTCACAAGATAGATCGCAGGAATAGAAAGATATTGCAAACCGGTAATGATTTTGAACATGCCCATTTCGCCTCGTTCATCCAATATCTGAAAGGCAGTAATTTCGTATTCAACAAATGTTTTTTTTATAAAAAGTAATAAAAATGTCAATAGACAAAGAAGGAAAAAAAAATAAATACCTTTAACTTCAAAAAGATCTTTGACAATACTCACAAATGGATATCTATTTTTGAACATTTTAGTATAAATTCAAATTTTAGAAATTATAACGCGTTACAAGGTTGACAAAAATCATTAAATCCAACTTCATCCAAACAACCACGAATTTAATAGTCTTTTTTGTTTTTGTGGCTAAATTACATTTAACATATAATTATAGGTATGAAATTAAATAACAGGTGGCACATTTTATTTTTGCATACCGTGTTGTTGATTTTATATACAACCACCATCGGTGTTTCCCAGGAAAGAAAAGACTCCCTGCTTATTGCTGACATGTATGTTCAGATTGAATCCACCCAGGCTTTGAATTATATGTACAATTTTAATTTCAGAGAGGCAAAACGAGATTTTTTCTACCTAAAATATAAATACAAAGAGCATCCACTTCCTTATTTTTTACTGGGTTTGAATGAATGGTGGCAGATGATGCCTGATCTTGAGGTAGAAAAATATGATGAATTATTTTACGCTTACATGGATACCTCCATCATGAAAGCAAAAGTATTATATGATATTGATTCCATGAAAATCGAAGGAGCATTTTTCCTGGCTGCTTCATATGGATTTAAGGCCAGATTGTATTCCGAACGTAAAAAATGGCTTAAAGCGGCAGGAAACGCCAACAAAGCATTGAATTATCTCGATGATTGCAGAAGCAAAAAAGAGTTGAGCCCTGAATTATTATTCGGAGATGGATTATACAACTATTTTTCTGTTTGGATTCCTGAAAACTACCCGCAATTGCGCCCATTCCTGATTATGTTTGATAAAGGGGATAAAGAGTTGGGCCTTGAGCAGTTAAGAGAAGTAGCACATAATGCTTTTTATACCAGGACCGAAGCGCAGTATTGGCTTATGCGCATTTTATTTACGGAAGAAAATGACACCCAGGGAGCCTTGCACGAATCAGAGTATTTATATGAAACCTATCCCAATAATGCCTATTTCCAACGATATTATACACGTTTATTGTTTCAAACTGGCCGATTGGCCAAAGCAAAAATTTTATCTGAAGATATGCTAATGAAAATTGATAGCGGGTATGTCGGGTATGAAGCAACAAGCGGCCGTTATGCCTGTTTTTATCTCGCCAGGATTTGGGAATCTAACTTCAATCCAGAGAAAGCTTTTTATTATTACCAGAGGGCTATTGATTTTGTAGATCAGCAGAAAGCCTATGAATCCGGTTATTATCACTATTCGCTTTTAGGTCTGGCACAAATTTATGAAAAACGGGGTGATATCGCCGAGGCCAAAGCGTGCCTACAATTAATCCGGAAAAACACAAATCGTAAAGATGACGCTAATAAGCGTGCAAAAGAATACTTGAAATCCCTTAAAGACGATGGCGATTAGGGACTTTTTTATTACTCCAATCCTGCTGTTAATCATTTTTACTTTAGCCTTTTTTATTAGGCCATTCGTAACAGATAAGAAAAATGTCAGGTATTTTATTCCCGGGCTTTCAGTAAAACTAATTGGGGCCATCTCCTTAGGATTGATTTACCAGTTTTATTACGGAGGAGGAGATACCTTCACTTATTTTAATTTGGGAAGCAAGTACATTTGGGAGGCATTTAAGGATAGCCCATCTCTCGCTTTTAAACTAATATTTGCAGGTAGCGAATATTCCGGAGATACATTTCAATACGCCTCTAAAATTTATACTTATGGTGATACATCATCTTATTTTGTGGTGCGCATCGCGGGATTGTTTGATTTGTTAACCTTTCACACCTATTCTGCTACGGCATTATTGTTTGCAGTTGTTAGTTTTAGTGGTATGTGGGCGTTGTTTAAGGTATTTTATAGTATGTATCCTGGTCAGCATTTAGGTATGGCGGTAGCGATATTATTTGTGCCTTCGGTATTTTTTTGGGGCTCGGGTATACTCAAAGATACCATTACGATAGGAGCTCTTGGATGGGCCACATACTGCATTTATAGTATTTTTGTTTTAAGGAAATCGCTTTTATTATCCATCCTCATCCTGATATTATCATTTTATACATTATATACAGTTAAGATCTACATCTTGCTTTGTTATATGCCTGCTGCCATTTTGTGGATTTTTTATCTGCGAATGAGCAAAGTGAGAAATGTGATGTTAAAAATAATGGTAGCGCCTTTTATTCTGATACTAGCTGGAATTTTAGGATATTATTCTGTGATTAAAGTTGGTGAGGATAATCCTCGGTATGATGTAGAAAACATAGCGAGCACAGCCAAAGTAACTGCAGAGTGGATTCATTATGTAAGTGAGCGCCAGGGTGGCTCTGCCTATAATTTAGGCGATTTTGATTATAGCCCGATGGGAATGATGCGCAAATTGCCTCTGGCGGTTTGGGTTAGCCTATATCGGCCATATCTTTGGGAAGTAAATAATATTGTTATGCTCCTATCAGCATTGGAGTCTTTTGCCTTGCTACTTTTTACAGTCTATGTATTATATGCTGTCGGGATAGGCAGATCGTTTGGACTTATATCTTCGCAACCCATTCTGATATTTTGTTTTTTATTTTCTATTGTTTTTGCTTTTGCTGTGGGGATTTCTACGTATAATTTTGGTACCCTGGTCCGATACAAAATTCCTCTTTACCCATTTTTTGTCTCCGGGTTGTTTATACTCTATAGTTACGCAAAAAGAGAAAGGAAAGACTCCGAATTCGCATTAACAGAATAGGATTCGATTACAGTTTTTCGTCCAGCTGTTCCAATTTTTTCCCTTTCTGATTTGGAGATTATGAGTTTTTCTAAATTTTTCATCCAGTCTTCAGGATTGTCACATAAAAGTCCATTTTGTCCATGTATTATGATCTGCTCGTTTACCCCAACATTGGATACAATGGCAGGTATGCCGATTGCCATATATTGTAATGCTTTAAAACCACATTTTCCTTGTTCCCAAATGGTGTCATCCAGTGGCATTATACCCATATCAAACTGTCTCAGCTGATCAATCTCCTTTTCTTTATTCCATTGGATGAAGTCATAATCAGTATAGTCCCAAATGGGTGGTTGGTTTGAGATTATCATAATTTTAAAAGCATATTTCTCTCTCAGTTCACGAAGAATTGGAACGATGGATTTCAGATATTTCGTAGTCGAATGTGTACCTGTCCAGCCAATGGTGATTGATTGATCTGAAGCTCTTTCTTTGGCTGGGTAATGATAATTGGTATCAATGGTGGTAGGATTAATGAAAACCTGTGCATTATGTTTTCTGGCATAATCGGCCAGGAACGCATTGCCACAACTTATTTTCCAGCTCCATTTACAGATATATTTTACTTTATTATGAAACTTCATGTGTACTGCAATACTATTTTGCTCAGAAGTGTTCGGAAGCCAAATGGCATCATCAAAATCATATATGACCTTTTTTTTGAGGATTCTGGCAATGATATATTCAATGATTGGCGGACCAATAGGTAAAGCTTCACGATGGATGAAAACCATATTGAACCTATGGATTTTATTCAATAATATTAACCTTCTAAATATTCCGCCAATAATAGCAATGACTTTTTTTATAGCATGATTTGGTTTGTACAAAAGTGACCAACCTGCTTCTGACCAAAAAGGCGCTATTTCGATTTGAAAACCTTGTTTCCCCAGGATATCAAAATACTGTTCAAAACGGAAACGTTGGGACGGGGCTGACTTAGTAGGATATGGGACAATGAATAAAATACGTTTCACTCTGGACGGAATTTTTAATAACTCTCCGTTTCATCTGGAAAACTTCCTGATTTTACATCGGCAACATAATGCTGAACAGCCTCAGTGATGGAAGTATGCAGGTCTGCATATCGACGCAAAAACCGTGGATTGAACTCCTTATTTATTCCAAGCATATCATGCATCACCAACACCTGGCCATCGGCGTTTTGCCCGGCGCCGATTCCAATAATTGGAATAGTCAGTTTTTCAGAAACCAACTTGGTGAGTTCTGCAGGTACTTTTTCGATAACGATGGCAAAACAACCAAAGGCTTCAAGTGCAACAGCATCTTCGATTAGTTTGTTCGCTTCCTCCTCTTCTTTGGCTCTGACCGAATAAGTACCAAATTTATAAATCGATTGTGGTGTAAGTCCCAGATGACCCATAACGGGCACTCCAGCACTTAAAACACGTTCCACTGATTCCTTGATTTCGATACCTCCTTCCATTTTCACCGCATGAGCTCCGGATTCCTTCATGATTCGAATAGCAGATCTTAGCGCTTCTTCAGAACTTCCCTGGTAGGATCCAAAAGGAATATCCACTACGATCAAAGCTCTTTCCACTGCTTTGACAACGGAAGTAGCGTGATAAATCATATGATCGAGTGTGATGGGCAGGGTTGTCTCATTTCCAGCCATAACATTGGATGCCGAATCGCCAACTAAAATCACATCAATACCAGCAGCGTCAATGATTTTGGCCATGGAATAATCGTACGCAGTCAGCATAGATATTTTCTCCCCCGCTTTTTTCATAGCATGGAGCTGATGCGTAGTCACTCTTCGAATATCAGAAAATTTTGTGGACATGGAGATTTACTTTAATGTGCAAAATTAGAAAACTTAAACTGTTTTCCCGTAATCGTAATATTAAGTTTACTATAAGGTAGATTAGCAGTGGTGGGATATACTATTTTGACTAATTTGATGATGCATCAGTTTGCCTAAGAAACTGTGCAATTTTTCCATAAGATTTCAACTTTAGTTCAATCCATAAAAATTTCGCTAAAACTATCATCAGGGCAAGGCGAAAAATCATATAGGCTAAAGGCATCAACGCAAAAATCAGTGCAGTTCCTTTACTTTCAACAAATGATTTATTCAAATCAACTGGGCTTTTAAGATACATTCCGCTTGAAAATTCAACTATGGTATGAATAAGATAAAAAATCAAT
>JAHEMV010000636.1 GCA_024643455.1 Cytophagales bacterium | reverse complement strand
TTTGCATTTTCAAATACCGCGAGCCTAGAATTTTGGGATTCTTATCTCTAAAAAAACTCATAATCGACATCCTGAATTGTCTGATCTAGAAGGAGTTATTACAATTAATATTTCAGATTGGATTTAATTTTTTCTGTAGGTTACATTAAAAATCTGTAATTGACAGAAAATAGGCCTGATTTTCGATCTCCAATCAGTCCCCATTCCGTTCGGAACATCCATCGCTTATTTAATTGAAATTGTGCGCCAAGGATTCCATTCCATTCTGCCTTAACTTGTTTATCCATTCCATAACGCACAATCGCATCGCCATCGGCTTGTTCTATTCTGTCAATAATATCAGGCAATGGGGATTCATCAATTTTGTTCTGAATAAAACCTGGTTTTGAATCATACCATGTATCATATCTGGCTACAAAATCGTCTCTTCGATCCCATACTTCTGGAGGAAGGGCGTCTGCCAATTTTATCTGTCCGACTGTTGAGGAGCCCATTCGTGCGCGCATGCCGCCTGCCCAGATAGCAAAATTACGTTCCGGGTGCTGATTGAAAGTGAATGTTTTGCCAAATCGGATACCCAATACACTTACGTTTACTGCCTTATCCAGTAGTTCCGGTTTATTCCAGGTCCAGTTGGCATCGATGGACGTCCATATCGGACCAATCCCAAATGCACCCATCAACCCAAATCCAGTTGTCCGGATACTCTGTTCTACAACAGATGTTAATTCGACGGGCTCTACTAGTCTTACTGTTGTTTCAGAATTTCCGGAACCGAAGAGACCATATACATTCAGGAAAGGAAATATCCAGATATCGGGACGAACATTTGCTGTATAAGATGTATTTGAATTATCACCGAAGATGATAAAATCATCAACATTGGTTAAAGGGATATCCTGATTATCAGTTTTAAGGCCAAGCTGCATGTTGTTGATAAGAATGCTCTGTTTCATCCACATAAAATTACCCATGACACCCACGGGATAGGGGATATCAAAACCTGCCTTATATACTTTTTGGCCAAGTATTGGAAAAATATAATCGTATTGAACCTGCTTTATACTATCTGTATATGCCTGTTTCTTTTTCATCACCTTTTTGGTGGCATATTGGGCATAGCCATCACAAAATGGAAACAGGAGGAGCAATGGAATAAAGACCTTTAATATTTGAATTTTCATTTATTGATTAATTACAATGTTCATGGGTAATGATCCAAAACTTAAAGTTAACTTAAAAAGTTTATCTCTGGTTATTTATATTGTCCAAATGCTTTTGATATTAAGAGTCTCAAACTGGAATAAGGTCAATATATTTTGTTGCTAATTTCTTTAAATTCAAACACATTATTTGAGTGGTACTTATGTGAAAGAAAAAAACTGGTGATAGTCTTGAATTGAAGTTCTTATCTTTAATTTGCAAATCCAACTATGCTCAAAAACATTCACATATACGAATTACCTAATAGCGATGAGAAAATCGCTTTTCATGTATATGAAGTAGAAGGCAAAACCATCGAGAATAAGCATTATCCGCATAAAACGGAACAGCCTCATCGGCACGCATATTACGAGATATGCATTTTCGTAAATGGTGCCGGAAGCCACATGATTGACTTTAAAACCTTTCAAATAAAAAGCAATAGCATCCATTTTCTTACTCCTGGCCAGGTGCATCTCATTTCCAGGGAAGAAAATTATCATGGTTTTTTGCTCGTTTTTTCACGTGAGTTTTATTCACTAGGATTGCAAGATGAGGATCTGTTGATGACCCTTCCATTTTTTAACAATAACTCATCAGAGCCAATCCTAAACCTTAATCATGAAGAATTTGCTGAATTACTCGACGTCATTGCTCACCTTCGAAAAGACTATAAGCGTGACTCAGAAATTAGAGAAGATGTACTAAAGAGCTACCTGCACATTTTTTTATTGAAATGCAGGTATTTTTTCAATCGAAATTATTTTGATAAAGACATCATCAAGGATCCAACTTTTTTACTGGTGAATAAGTTTAGAAATCTTGTTGAACGGAATTTTAAAGAAATCCATCTGGTTAAAGAATATGCGGATATCCTCAATGAAACGCCTGCACATCTTAATAAAATTGTTAAATTGATAACCGGGGTAAATGCAGGGGAATTCATCATCAAACGTATTGTCCTGGAAGCAAAAAGGCTGTTGATTTATACCGATCTTTCCAATAAGGAGATATCCTTTAAAGTAAATTATGACGATCCTTCCTATTTCTCCAGATTGTTCAGAAAGAAGGTAGGGATGAGCCCTTCAGAATTTAGAATTCAAATGAAGCAAAAGTACCAGCAATAGCAAGATAAATCCAATCAGGGTTTGTACATTATCCAGTAGTTTTGAAAATACTAAATTTAGCCCTCACAAATATTATAGGGCTGTTTATTTTCTTTAATAATTTTATTATTACTAAAGAGCGCCAAACCTATTACTAACAGGAGGTATTTAAAAGCCAACAGAAGAATATGATTAAAATAGATTACAAATTAAAAGCATCAGATTTAAAGACTAAACTATCTAATTTTTGGGATCTTTCTGGTGAAAAAGTAAAACTGATTGAGAAAGAATATAATCATGCAAAGGGTTCACCTGTTTTCACAGTCAATGGAAAGTACTCAACCCGTGGGTGGACCGAATGGACACAAGGATTCGAATATGGATCTGCCATCCTGCAATTTGATGCTACCGGAGAAAACCATTTTCTAAATTTTGGGAGAGAACATACTATTCGTAACATGGCAACGCATATCAGTCATATTGGTGTGCATGACCATGGATTCA
>JAHEMV010000635.1 GCA_024643455.1 Cytophagales bacterium | reverse complement strand
AACGGAAAAACCTGGAGCGAACCAGAAGATATCACTTCTCAAATCACCAAATCGGAATGGCACAAAGATTTCAAATTTATCACTTCGGGGCGGGGCATTCAGGCTCACTCAGGCAAATTATTGCATACCCTGGTGAATTTAGAAAGAGGGCTCTTTATTTTCGGAAGCGATGACCATGGACTTACCTGGTTTTTTATCGACACACCCCTCAAACCAGCGGATGAATCCAAGATTGTAGAGTTGGCCGATGGGACCTGGATGGTCAATAGTCGAGTCAGTGGAGCAGGTCTCCGGTATGTGCATACCTCTTCTGACCTGGGAAAGACCTGGAAATCCACGCCAGATTCTACATTGATCGACCCGGCATGCAACGCAAGCATTATTCGCTATACATCTATAAAAGAAGGATCGGATAAAAACCGATTGCTCTTTTCAAATGCCAATTCGAAGAAAAGACGGAAGAACATGACTGTAAGAATTAGTTACGATGAAGGGATCACCTGGTCAAAGGGAAAGACGATTTATACAGGAGGCTCAGCTTATTCTTCATTAACAATCCTTAAAAATGGTTCTATCGGTTTGTTTTTTGAAAAGGATTTCTACAATGAAAACGACTTCGTTCGCTTTTCCCTGGATTGGCTTACGGATGGGAAAGACAAAGACATTGTACACGATCGTCAATAAAGTATGCGTGTTTAATTAAATTTTCGACTCTGGCAGGTTTGGTTTACCGGGACATCAGGTATCAACAGATTTAGAGAGTCAAAAAGGCATTAAAGTCCATCCGATTTGTTATTTTAGATTGTGAGAAAAAATGGCCATAATTATTTTTCGATTTTGAAAAATCAATATGTCCGATTCAGATTTTTAGCAAAATACACAAGCCATGGAATATAAAGCATCGCTGGATACATTAGCGAAAATACTCACTTTTGGGGCAATTATTTTATTCATTTTTATTGGACAAAAAAGTATAAGAGCAATTAATATAGCCCAGGGGGATAATACAACACTATTCATACATTTTGGGATTATTTTTCTCCTGCTGATTATAATTCTGGTTTCCTGGCTTTTCGCGCCTCAGTCCTATTCGTTTTACGGTGGGGATTTGGTAATTAAACGTCCGGTAGGTAATGTGAATATAATGCTATCTGAAATTACTGAAGCCAAAATTTTGGAATCCAACGAGACTTCCGGATTAATCAGAACGTTTGGAAATGGAGGGCTTTTTGGGTACTACGGCAAATTTTATAATTCGAAACTAGGACATATAACACTCTATACAACTCAAAGAAAAAATAGAATTTTAATCAATACATCCAATGGAAAAAAGATAGTCATCAGTCCGGATGACCTCAGTATAATTGAAAAATTAAAATGAACTAGCCTCAAGTTATGTAGTACTTATTCAAAGTCCTATATTTAAATGTGCTTACAATCCATGGACTGTAAGCACATTTCTATAAAGAATAAACCTTGATACGAATATGAAAAAGGATAGAAAACTACGCAGTCAGGAATGGTTTGGCGGTAATGATAAAATGGGATTTGTGCATCGCTCATGGCTTCGAAACCAGGGCTATCCCGATGATCAGTTTCGCGGCAAACCTGTAATCGGTATCTGCAATACCTGGTCTGAACTAACTCCATGTAATGGACATCTTCGTGATTTTGCTGAAATTGTAAAAAAAGGAGTGCTTGAAGCCGGAGGATTTCCATTGGAGTTTCCAGTGATGTCGCTTGGCGAAACCATCATGAGGCCAACCACCATGTTATTTCGCAATCTGGCAAGCATGGATGTGGAGGAATCAATTCGTGCCAATCCGCTGGATGGGATCGTTCTCCTTACCGGATGCGATAAAACCACTCCATCGACTGTCATGGGAGCATGCAGTGTCGATCTTCCAACGATCGTTGTTCCTGGCGGGCCTATGCTCAATGGCAAATTTAGGGGCGGTGAAATTGGCTCAGGCTCATTCAATTGGATGATCAAGGAAAAAACGAAGTCCGAGGATTTTTCAGAAGAGGATTTGTTGGAAGCTGAGGTTTGCGCAGCCCGAAGCCAGGGTCATTGCAACACTATGGGAACCGCCTCAACCATGGCGACAATGGTGGAAGCATTGGGATTAACGCTGCCTGGCGCATCAGCTATTCCTGCAGTGGATGCAAGAAAAAAAGTGATGGCGCAGCTTTCCGGGCGCCGAATTGTGGACATGGTCTGGGAGGATTTGAAACTTTCAGATATCCTTACCAGAAAAGCATTCGAAAATTCCATCGTGGTTAACGCCGCGGTAGGAGGATCAACCAACCTGATTATTCACCTCATTGCGATTGCCAGGAGGATTGGTGTTGAGGTAAACCTCCAGGACTTTGATGATCTTGGTTCAAAAATTCCCCTACTCGTAAACCTGATGCCATCCGGAAAACATTTGATGGAAGACTTTTTCTATGCTGGTGGTTTGCCAGTAGTCATGAAGGAGTTAGAACAATTGCTACATAATGATATCATTACTGCTAATGGTAAAACATTTAAAGAGAATTATGCAAAGGCCAAATGCTATAACGATACTGTCATAAAAACCATTAAAAATCCATTGCAACCCGAGGCGGGTATTGCGGTGCTAAAAGGTAATTTGTGTGTGAATGGAGCCGTGATCAAACCTTCTGCTGCATCGACAAAACTAATGAAACATAAAGGAAAGGCAGTTGTATTTGAAAGCATGGAAGATTACCACGCCAGAATTGACCTGCCCGACCTGGATATTGATGAGCATTCCGTAATCGTTTTGAAAGGTGTTGGCCCGAAAGGTTATCC
>JAHEMV010000634.1 GCA_024643455.1 Cytophagales bacterium | reverse complement strand
AAGAAGTCCCGACTGTTACACCTGGGGATTGCGGAGCGCCACCTTCTGATGCCATCGTACTTTTTGATGGGAAAGATTTGTCCAAATGGCAAAAGACGCCTTTTGGAGAAGGTGTACGGACAGATAGAACCGAAATATTCCTAAAAACCTACCTTGCCCAGAGTGAATCCAAACCAGCCGATTGGACTATAGAAAATGGAGATTTGATTGTTGGTAAAGAATTAGGTGCCATTGGGACGAAACAAGTATTTGGAGACATACAATTGCATATTGAATGGTATATACCCCAACTTGAAAATTTGTCTGATCAGGCCTATGGGAATAGTGGTATTTTCTTGATGGGGCTTTATGAAATTCAGGTATTGAATTCCTTCGAAAATCCAACATATAGCAATGGTCAGGCCGGTTCAATATATAAGCAGCACGCTCCGTTGGTCAATGCATCCAAGCCTCCACAACAATGGCAGTCTTATGACATTCTTTTTTCAGCGCCAAGATTCTCTGAATCTGGAACTTTAGTTCATCCTGCGATGGTAACTATTTTACAAAATGGCGTTTTGGTGCAGTACAATTCCGTACTGGAAGGGCCTACTGCATTCATTGGTAAAACCTATCAGGTGCCACATCCGGAAAAACTGCCCATTGTTCTACAAGATCATCAGAATCCCGTTCGGTATCGCAATATCTGGGTGAGAGAATTGTAAAACAAAGGTTATGCTGGAGTCTTTGCGGTATAACTTTAAGTTATTTAATTTTCGCTTAACTTATTGTCAGATTTAATGAAGTAGGTCTGCATTGTGGTTATAGAGAATAGGCTATATCCAATATACATTTGGCTGGTAATTTCAAATTGTTGGAAAAGTTGGACTTGAAATCAATAATTGCTTAAATTGTTTACCTGAGATTGACTAGCTATTGCTGGTCATAAATCTATTGAATATAAATTAACCAGTAACCAATAATTAATTCACATACAATGAGCAAAGTAAGAGTATTAGTTGGCACGCGCAAAGGTGCGTTCATACTCACTTCGGATGGCAATCGCAAAAAGTGGAATATAAGCGGGCCCTATTTCGGTGGTTGGGAAATATACCATATGAAAGGATCTCCGGTCGATCCGGATCGTATCTATGCCTCCCAAGTCAGCGGTTGGTTTGGTCAGATTATCCAACGATCAAACGATGGAGGGAAATCCTGGGGGATCCCAGGTGGTGAAAAAATGCCTGATTCGTATGATCCTCCCGCCGGTGAAAGCAACAAGTTTGCTTATGATATTTCAAGTGAGACAGGCAAACCCCTAACAACACACCAATGGTATGATGGCTCACAAAAGCCATGGGAATTTAAACGTGTATGGCATCTTGAACCTTCACATTCTGATCCTGATTTAGTTTACGCCGGAGTAGAAGATGCAGCCTTGTTCAAGACTCAAAATGGAGGAAAATCCTGGGAAGAACTTTCCGGACTTCGCGGCCATGTTTCAGGCCCCAAATGGCAACCCGGGGCAGGAGGGATGTGCCTGCATACAATTCTGGTCGATCCGAAAAATCCCAAAAGAATTTATGTCGCCATTTCAGCTGCAGGAGCGTTCCGGACAGATGATGGAGGTGAAACATGGAAGCCGATCAATCGCGGATTGAAATCGGAGTACATTCCTGACCCGGTCGCTGAAGTGGGGCATTGTGTCCATAGAATAGCATTGCATCCGTCCCGGCCTGATGTACTCTTTATGCAAAAACATTGGGACGTAATGCGAAGTGATAATGCTGGTGACTTGTGGAGAGAAATTAGCGGAAACCTACCAAGTGACTTTGGGTTTGTGATCGATGTCCATGCACACGAACCGGAAACCATTTATGTCATTCCGATTAAAAGCGATGGTGAACATTATCCTCCGGATGGAAAACTGCGCGTATATCGAAGCCGTAAAGGGGAAAATGAGTGGGAAGCACTGACTAAGGGCCTTCCTCAAAGCAACTGTTACGTGAATGTACTTCGCGATGCGATGGCTATTGATTCAATGGAATCGTGTGGGATTTATTTTGGTACAACCGGCGGGCAAGTCTACTGCTCAGCAGATTCCGGGGATAGCTGGAATGCGATTGTCCGGGATCTTCCGGCTGTTTTATCTGTAGAAGTACAAACCATTTTTTAAGATATGATTCGGGTTAAACTTCCTTATCATTTGAGAAACCTGGCACAAGTAGGTCCTGAAGTCGAGATCGAAGTGGAAGGAGAATTGACGATAGGTTCTATCCTCGATGCGCTGGAAGCTCAATATCCGGTGTTATATGGTACAATCCGAGACCGCACAACAAAAAAGAGACGTCCATTTTTGAGGTTTTTCGCCTGTGAGGAAGATTATTCTCATGAGTCCTCGGATACCTCACTGCCTGACGCAGTTTCGCTAGGCAAAGAACCCTTTTTTATTGTTGGAGCTATTGCAGGTGGGTAGTATTTATGACCCTACTATCTCTTGAACCTTATTTTTTTTCATTTAAGATTTTTTTTACACTGGGATAGCAGTGTTAAGAAAATCCTGTGCAAAGACTTAAACTCAATTGCATATTAACTACAGCCATATAGATTGTACTATTTTCTTAAGGCAATGGTTTTTGCTTAATTACTGGTAGATTTAAGGTTAGTAAATCCAGTTTGTTATTTCGAAAAAAAATGCAATGGCAATAACATCTAGTAAACCAATTGTACTAAATTAACAATGAGATCAATTTGAAAAAGGTGAAGAATTTTTTGTGTCGAATTACATTACATTATATCCAATTAGATTAAAAAGCTATGGGGAAATATAAAATCTTGTCA
>JAHEMV010000633.1 GCA_024643455.1 Cytophagales bacterium | reverse complement strand
TTACCTTCTCAATACCATTACAATTGGCACCGTCAAATTTTCCTGTAAAAATTCCATCCTGAAATTCCATTTTGGTACTGATGAGTTCCAAATTCATATAATCCGACCATGGTTTAAGCCATATTTCCAAAGATGCCGAAATGACCACTACCCTGAAGCCATTCTGTTTGTGTTTTTCTATCTCCTGTAATGCTGCAGGTAAAAGAATTTTTGGTATTACCACTTCAGCAAAACTTTTTCCAATTTTTTTTAACTCCTCTTCAGTTTTCCCTTTAAATAAAAAAGATAAGACACGCTGTTTCGCTACTGAGCCATTTTTTTTAATGAACATATAGTAAAACATCATTGGTGAAAACAAACCCATTATTAAATAAAAACCAGCCAGCCCGGAGGTATATTTGATAAACTCCAACAGTGAGTCTTTATTGGTGATCGTACCATCAAAATCAAAAAGCGCCAATCCTCTTTTCATTTTAGAGGGCAATCGTTTTACCAGTTCGCACCGCCTCATCGCACGCTAACACAATCTTCAGACTATTTACGGCATCATCAAGGTGATTAGTCAGATCTACATTCTTTCTAATGGAATTTAAGAAGAATTCTTGTTCCAAATCGCATAAACCCTGGTGATCAGGTTCATCAGCTGTATTCACGATTTCATCCGGCCTGGCAAATTCATCGTTAGCATCACGAGCTGCATAATGGATTTTCAGTCGATTTGTTTTGGTGTGCGAATCAATATCATCTGATCCTTTGCCACTTTTTTCGGCATCCATAATGTTGACACAACCATTAGGACCAATTACATCTTTCACAAAAAAGGCTACCTCACTCATCATCGGTCCCCAACCCACTTCGTACCAACCTATTGAGCCATCTTCAAAACGCACCTGCAGTTGGCCATAATTATACATGTCTTTATCAATCTGATCACTGAGTCTTGCGCCGATAGCACTCACTGATACAGGTTTTGAACGCGTCATCTGGCACATTACGTCTACATAATGTACTCCACAATCCACTATTGGTGACATACTCTCCAAAATGCGCATATGAGTATGCCATGTTTTTCCGCTGCTTTGTTGATTGAGATTCATTCGCATAACCAATGGTTTTCCCAGGCCCTGAGCGATTTCGATAAATTTCTTCCAGGAAGGGTGAACTCTTAAAATATATCCAATGACCAATTTTTTGTCAAATTTCTTGGCAGCAGCAACCATCGATTCAGCATCTTTAATATTCGGAGCCAATGGTTTTTCACAAAATACGTGAGCTCCCGATTCCAATGCTTTTATTGTCAATGCGGCATGTGTCCCTGGATAAGTACAGACTGCTACGGCATCAGGCTTTTTAACCATCAGTGCGGTTTCAAAATCGTCGAACTGATCAATGCCGCCAAGTTCCTCAGAAAGTTTTTCGCGAATTGAAGGATTTTTGTCAACCAAAGCGATCAACTCAAAGCCCTCTAATTTATGGTAAGCCCTGGCATGTGAAGAACCCATGTTTCCACAACCAACCACTAGTATTCGAATCTTATTGCTCATTTGTATTTTTATTTAAAAACCTGAAAAAATCAATTTCTCTAATCCAAAAATCTTATAATTCAATGATTAATCACAATTTAATCGTTGATATTCTTTTGATAAAAATCATTGATTCGAAATATTATTTGATTTGAATCCTTTCCATTTTACATTTAAACAAATGATCGAATCAAAATATAAGTGAATCTCAAAATACGAATACGATGAAATTATTCTACATGACATTAATCCTAGCAGGATTTTTACTTTCTGGATGTGAATTCCCGGAAAATCTTAAAACTTCGAAATGGGACAAGGTGGTTATTTCTTTCAAAGGCCCAGAAACTGCTGAAGATGCATTAATTAATCCATTTACTGACTACCGTTTAAATGTTACTTTTTCCAATGGAGAAAAAACCTATGTAGTCCCTGGATATTTTGCCGCTGATGGAAATGCAGGAGAAACCAGCGGTACTTCAGGTAATACCTGGAAAGTAATTTTCAGGCCAGATGATCTGGGTGGATGGAACTACAAAGTTTCTTTTAGAACAGGAGAAAACATCGCAGTTGATTCCAATCCTGAGGCAGGCCAACCTATTTCTTTTGATGGTGAAACAGGGAAAATTGAGGTTAAAAGCAATCTTGCTTCTTTACCTGATCTCAAGGCAAAAGGCAGGTTAAACTATGTAGGTGGACGATATTTGCAATTTCAGGATTCTGAAGAGTATTTCCTTAAAAGTGGTGCGGATAGTCCTGAAAATCTATTAGGATATGTTGATTTCGATGGTACTTACAAAGGAAGCAGTCCTGAAAATAGAAGTGGTGAAGCTGAAAATATTTCAAAACTTCATGAATACGCTTCACATTTTCAAGATTGGAAAAATGGAGATCCAAATTGGCAAGGTGGCAAGGGAAAAAACCTGATTGGTGGATTAAATTACCTCGCTTCGAAAGGAGTCAATTCAGTTTACTTTCTTACAATGAATATCAGTGGTGATGGCAAGGATGTCTGGCCTTACACCAGTTACGATGAACGATATCGATTTGATTGCAGCAAGCTGGATCAGTGGGAAATTGTTTTTGATCACATGGAGAAATTGGGAATCATGTTACATGTCGTGACTCAGGAGACTGAAAATGAATTGCTTTTAGACGACGGTGATACAGGATTACAGCGGAAATTGTATTACCGTGAGCTTATCGCTCGTTTTGGTCATCACCTTGCCATCACCTGGAATATGGGAGAGGAAAATGGACCAGCAGATTTTACACCCAATGCACAGACCATTGTGCAGCAAA
>JAHEMV010000144.1 GCA_024643455.1 Cytophagales bacterium | reverse complement strand
AAAATGAAATTTTATAATCCAACAAAGTGTTTTATTTCAAGTCAGTAAAACCATTCCGATACCAAATAATATCATAAAGAGGCTTATCGTGTAAACTGCGATTTTGCGCTTTGGATTTCCAATAAGATGGATATTATTCAAAGTAATAAATAGAAGAAAACCTAAAGCGAGGAGCGATATAAACAACCATCTAATTTCGTGTGCATGGGAAATCATCATTCCGTGTTCGATTCCGAGGGAAATACCCATTAAAATAAATAAAACATCAAATTTTTTGTTAGCAGTATTTTTTACAAAAAGGATTAATATTCCTATTATAATAGGAGAAAGGGTATTCACTATCATAGCAGTATTTCCTACTTCAGCAGCCATTCCTATGGTAATCCCTATGAATAATGCGACAAGGAATGGATACCTGACCTGAGGCCATTTTTTAATTTCATTTGTTTTATAAGCAATTAATCCAAGACCGATGAAAGGTAATACTTTGGCCAGTATGAAAAGTGGCAGATACGTTTGCCCATAGAGTTCTTCAATCTGCTGATTAATCGTATGGGCATAAATCGGTAGTGATAGGAACAAGGCCAATGAAACGATACTGAATTTTGAAAAAATGCGCATGAACATTTATAATTTGATTCTGAAAAATTTAAAAAATATTCAGAACCAAAATCTAGCGAAATTGATTTAATAAAAAAATACGAATTGATCGGATCGATATTCGTACTGTCTGAGATCTAAATCAAATTTCCTATAGATTCTCTTCGTAAAATTTGTTACCTTGATTCGTCATTATCTGTGAAATTCAAATCCCCAAATTATGAAGGATACCATACGTTTTGAATTGAATAATAAGCCCCAGGAGGTAACAATAGACAAGGAAAGAACCTTGCTTTGGGTACTACGAAATGACCTGGACCTAACCGGGACCAAATACGGTTGTGGTATGGGATTATGTGGAGCTTGTTCGGTACTGGTTGACAATAAGCCAGTAAGATCTTGCCAGGTAACTGCTGATTTTGTTGACGGCAAAAAAGTGGTGACCGTTGAAGGTCTTGGTACCAAAGATAAACTGCATCCTGTTCAGCAGGCATTTGTTGATCATGATGCACTTCAGTGTGGCTATTGTACTCCAGGTATGATTATTACTGCCACTGGATTATTATATAAAAATCCGTCGCCCACAAGGGAAGAAATTATTGATGCCATGGACGAGAATTTTTGCAGATGTGGTGCATATACCAGAATAATTGATGCCATTCAGGCTGCTTCAAAAAAAATGAAAGGAGGAATCTAAGATGAAAAAAAATAATAACAATTTCATTGATTTACTAGATAGCACTATCCCAAAAGGTATGGGACGAAGGGCATTTCTTAAGCGGTTTAGTGGAGGGGTAGTGATTGCCGTTTCGCTCATGGATTTTCAGGCATTGGAAGCAGCAGTTTTACAGGAGTATCCTGCTGATCTCAATGCTTATTTAAGCATTGATAAAGATGGACGTGTCACATCCTATACCGGTAAGATAGAAATGGGACAAGGGGTGATTACTTCCCTGGCCCAGATGATTGCTGAAGAATTGGATGTAAAATTTTCTGATGTAGAGATGATCATGGGCGATACCGATCTTTGTCCATATGACAGAGGTACCTGGGGTTCATTGACGACCCGTATGTTTGGTCCGGCACTTAGGTCAGCAGGAGCCGAAGCCAGAGCAATTCTGTTGGAAATGGCTTCAGAAAAAATGAATGTTCCGGTGAGCGAATTGTCTGTGAATGAGGGTATCGTTTTTGAAGTAAAGAACAAACAAAACAAACTATCTTATGCCGAATTAGCACAAGGTGCCAGGATAGTTAAATCATTAAAGAATAAACCTGTACTGAAAGATCCAAAGGATTTTAAAATCATAGGAAAATCTCATTTGAAAGTAGATTCGCCCGATAAAGTTACAGGTGGGGCGAAATATGCAGGAGACATCCGAGTCCCTGGAATGGTTTTCGCCAAAATCCTACGACCACCTTCTCATGCAGCAAAACGGATTAAAGTTGATGTATCAGCCGTTCAAGGTGTAAAAGAGATAGATCTAATTCAGGATGGTGATCTAATTGCAGTGCTTCATGAAGACCCGGAAGTTGCAGAAAAATACCTGAATAATATTAAAGCTGAATATGATGTTCCTACATCTGGACTGAACGAAAATACCATATTTGATCATTTAATGAATGTTGCTCCGGAAGGAACCCTGATTAGTGAAGGAGGAAACCTGACAGAAGGCAAAAAAGGAGCGGAAGAATATTTAGAAGCGAAATTCCTGGACGGATATGTAGCTCATTCACCTATGGAACCACACACTGCCATGGCAATGATGGAAAATGGAAAAATGAAAGTTTGGGCTTCTACGCAAAATCCATTTGGATTGAAGAGCATCATAGCCAATGAGTTGAAACTACAAGAGGAAAATGTACAAGTATTACAGGTGTTTGTCGGAGGAGGATTTGGAGGAAAATCGAGTAATGGACAAGCAGTGGAAGCGGCAAAACTTGCAAAAATCAGCGGGAAACCAGTAATGGTTGCATGGACAAGACGAGAAGAGTTTTTTTATGATACTTTTAGGCCAGCAGCAGTAATAAAAATTAATTCGGGTTGTAAAAAAGATGGGAAATTGACGCTTTGGGATTATGGAGTTTATTTTGCCGGGCAAAGAGGAGCACAGCATTTCTACGATATTCCTAATCATAAAACTGTAGCCTATAATTCAGGATGGACTGCTGAGGCAGGAGCACATCCATTTGCGACCGGAGCTTGGAGAGCGCCAAGCAATAACACAAATTCTTTTGCCAGGGAATCGCAAATCAATATCATGGCAGCAAAAATTGGTATGGATCCAGTGGAATTCAGATTTAAAAATTTAAAAGATGAACGAATGATCCGTACCCTCAAAGCTGCTGTGGATAAATTTGGGTGGACATCGATCAAGTCTCCAAGTGGAAAAGGATGGGGTATAGCTTGTGGTGTAGATGCCGGTGCTTATGTTGCGCTAATGGCCAAAATTAATGTTGACAAATCAAATGGTAAAGTTGTTGTTGAGCGGGTGGTAGTTGCGCAGGATATGGGTTTAGTGATCAATCCACAAGGTGCTACCATTCAGGCTGAGGGGTGTGTAACGATGGGATTAGGTTATGCATTATCCGAGGACATCCAATTTGCAGGAGGAGAAATACACAATCGTAATTTTGATTCTTACGAAATACCCAGGTTTTCATGGACTCCAAAAATAGAGGTGGAATTACTTGATCTTCCCTATGAACCTGCTCAGGGAGGAGGGGAGCCTGCTATAATTGTGATGGGCGCATTAATTGCAAATGCTATTTATGACGCAATTGGAGTTCGATTGTATCAGATGCCTATGACTCCGGATCGGATATTGAAAGGATTAAAAAACAAAAATTAATTTTTCTTCAGAATCATTTAGTAACTCGCATACTTTATTGATTTTTCTATTCTGGGAAAAATGGGAAAGGATATAATTTTATAAAACAAATTATTTTCAAAAGCATATTTTTCAAACTAAATTTTTTTATAACTAATTAAAAACATGAAAGAATCACTTTTCAATCCGATTTTTAAGATTAGGATGCTTTTTTTAATAGGAGCATTATTTGTCACAAGTTGTTCAGAACAGCAAAAATGGACGGATACTCAATCGGGGACTTTTCAGTTGGTTAAAAACGACGGCGGGGCAACGCTTGGTTACTCTTTGTCATCTGGAATAACCCTGCTTACTAATAAAGGTTTTGCATTTAAGGACCTTAATAAAAATGGAAAATTAGATAAATATGAGGATTGGAGACTGCCTGTGGATGAACGCGCCAAGGATCTGGCATCCAAAATGTCAATAGATCAAATTGCCGGATTAATGCTTTATAGCAAACATCAGTCAATTCCAGCAGGTTCTCGTGGCCCTTTTTCAGATACCTACGGTGGAAAATCTTTTCGTGATAGTGGCGCGAAGTCATCTGATCTTTCAGATGGGCAAATAAAATTCTTAAGTGAAGATAATCTAAGACATGTTTTGCTGACAAGGGTTGAAAGTCCATTAGTTGCTGCGGAGTGGAACAATAATGCTCAAGCATTAGTCGAGGGATTGGGTTTGGGAATCCCTGCAAATAATAGCTCGGATCCAAGACATGGGACCAGGTCAGATCAAGAGTACAACGCCGGAGCTGGAGGTGAAATTTCTATGTGGCCAGGATCACTTGGTCTTGCTGCAACTTTTAATCCAGATTTGGTAAAGGAATTTGGTGATATAGCATCCAGAGAATACAGGGCTTTGGGAATAGCAACAGCACTCTCTCCTCAGGTGGATTTATCCACAGACCCACGATGGATGCGTGTCAGTGGCACATTTGGTGAAAACCCTCAGCTTGCAGCCGATATGGCCAGAGCATATATTGATGGTTTTCAGACTTCCCATAGTGACTCGGAAATTGCAAATGGCTGGGGATTTCAAAGCGTAAATGCTATGGTAAAACATTGGCCTGGTGGTGGCACCGGCGAAGGTGGGAGAGATGCGCATTATGGCTATGGGAAATATGCAGTTTATCCAGGTAATAATTTTGATCAGCATTTATTTCCATTTATCCATGGGGCCTTCGATCTGCAAGATGGCACAATGAAGGCATCTGCAGTTATGCCATATTATACTATTTCCTTTGATCAGGATCCCAGTGGTGAAAACGTGGGGAATTCCTATAATAAATACATCATTACGGATCTATTGCGTAATAAATACGGCTATAATGGTGTCTTATGTACAGATTGGAATATAACCGCTGATGAAACGGCGATTGATGTTTTTATGTCCGGTAAAAGCTGGGGAGTTGAAGAACTTTCAGTGGAAGAGCGACATTATAAAATCATAATGGCTGGAGTTGATCAATTTGGAGGCAATAATGATGCAGGCCCCGTAAAGGCAGCTTATGAGATGGGTGTGGCTGAACATGGAGAAAAATTTATGCGTGAACGATTCGAAGCATCTGCTGTCAGACTCTTGACCAATATATTGCAGGTAGGATTATTTGAGAATCCATATTTGGATACAGAAGTTTCTACAAGTGTGGTAGGAAATGCGGATTTTATGAAGGCGGGTTTTGAAGCACAATTAAAATCTGTCGTGATGCTGAAAAATAAGGGTAATGTTATTCCTTTCAAAAAAGATATGAATGTCTATGTGCCCAAACGATTTTATCCACCACGGCGAAGTTTTACTGGTGCAGAAACAGAAGGCAGGTTGGATTATCCGGTAAATATGAAAATTGTTGAGAAATATTTTAAGGTTACAGAAAAACCACAAGATGCTGATTTCGCTATTGTCTTTGTTGAAAGCCCGGAATCAGGAGGGGGATATAATATAGCAGATGCCAAATCAGGAGAAGGGAATGGGTATTTCCCCATAAACCTGCAATATGGCCCGTACACGGCTGAGTTGGCACGAGACCCAAGCATCGCAGGAGGTGATCCTCTGGAACTTATAGTCAACCGATCGTATAAAGGGAAGACAGTTAACTCAGCAAATTATAAGGATCTTGAATCGATTCTCGAAACAAAAAAAATAATGAAAAATAAACCAGTAATTGTATCGGTAAATATGTCAAATCCGACAGTAATGGCCGAATTTGAAAAATCAGTTGATGGAATACTGGTAAATTTTGGGGTTCAGGATCAAGCTTTGATGGATATTATTTCTGGCATTTCAGAACCATCTGGTTTGTTGCCGCTACAAATGCCGGCGACTATGGAAGCAGTCGAATTGCAAAAAGAGGATATACCTCAGGATATGGAATGTTACCAGGATACAGAAGGGAATGCTTATGATTTTGGTTTTGGTTTGAATTGGGCCGGTGTGATCAATGATGCCCGTACAACAAAATATGCAGCGAAGTAGACGTCGTGGCAAAATGGTGAAACAGTTTTTATTTGGCATAAACCCAGATCTGGGTTTGTGCCATTTTTTTGTTTCTAATTTCACTTAGTAAACTTCTTTTTTTAAAAGTAATTAGGCAGAATTTGGTTTTTTATTATTCATCTCCATTTAATTTTAAGTACAGAATCCAATTTACTATTTTTGCTAATTAAGTTTTCGATAATGCTTCTTGAGTATTCATTATCGAAAGGTTAGGTTGTATCGATAAGTAATCTCTTCTGATGAAAAAAAAGTCTGGGAATAAATGGGTGGTTTCAAAGAACCTTAAAAAATTACTTTGGTTAGCCATTGCATTGGCCGTATTTATGTTAGCCAACACCCTCTATCTTTTGTTAAATCGCTTTGCTGATCTAGCAGATTTGGAGTTTTTTGCAGCCGGAACCACGTCTATCCCAGTGCTTTTTCAGGTTATGATCTTATCTCATACAGGTGTTGGCATTCTGGTTGTGGTTTTGATGGTGATGTTTGGTATCCTTCACTTGCCTCGAATATGGAAAATGTATCAGAATGCCAGTGGACTTACCGGGATCGCTTATGTCATTTTTGGTTTACTACTTGGTGTTACCGGATTATTTATTCTTACCTCTGCAGCCAGTCGGGATAACAATTGGGCCTGGTGGATTCATGTAATTTGTGCGGTTCTTGCTCCTGCAGGGTATATAGTTCATCGATTAAGCAGTAAGTTTAATAAGCCGGATAGCCAGGCTTTCAAACAATTTGGGATTGCTGTCCTTTCACTTTTGATTGTGCTGTTAGTATGGCATGGGTTTACAAATCGGGAAATTATAGTAACTGATGAAGCGCAACGTTCCATGGACAAGGGAATGCATCGTGGACCAGGTGCAAAAGATCGCATTGTGGCTGATTTTATCGAGGAAGATTTTGTTCCTGTGGGATTTGTGCCAACTGGAAGTCCTTTTTTCCCATCAGCTGCGACGACCACTTCAGGCGGATATTTGCCTTCACGAATTATCACCCGTGGAGATCTTGGCTCGACTGAAGAGATTAAGAAGGAAATAGACCAATATGGATTTGTTAAAAATACGGCTATCGGTGCGGCTACATGCCAACGATGTCATCAGGATATAGTTGTTCAATGGGAAGCTTCAGCCCATCGTTTTGCTTCATTTAATAATCCTTTTTATGAAGCTACAATCACGGATATGCGTAATAATTCATTAGAATCCAACGAATGGATCGATCAGCATATGAAAGAATTCAAGGATTTTGATGTAAAAAATATTGGCATGGCCAAAAGTAAATGGTGCAGTGGTTGTCACGATCCTGCTCTAATGCTAGCTGGCAAAATGAATCAACCAATCGATCGAAACACACCGGAAGCACAAGCAGGCCTAACCTGCCTGTCATGCCATTCAATGGATAAAATACACAATTTGGTGGGCAATGGGAATTATAACATCGCTGACGAACAGGAAGATCCTTATCTATTTGCAATGAGTAAAGAAGGTACTGTTGGCGCCTATTTACACGATGCTGCTATCAAAGCGAAGCCAAATGTACACATGCAACAAATGATGAAGTCTTTTTTTACAAAAAGTGAATATTGCATGACATGTCATAAAGTAAGCCTCTCTAGCCCAGTCAATAACTATCGATGGTTAAGGGGGCAGGACGAATACGACAATTGGCATGATAGTGGGATTTCGCTCAATGCATCCCGCACATTTTATCTGCCACCATTTAAACGTGAATGCCAGGATTGCCATATGCCTCCCGAAGCAGCTCCATTGGGTGATGTTGCCGCAAAAAATGGAATGGTAAGATCGCACCGGTTTATTGCAGTTAATACTGCCCTGCCTTATGTCAGACAAGATACAGCTACGATTGAGAAAATTGTTCAATTTCTTCAGAACGAAAAACTGAGAGTGGATATTTTTGCCTTGTATACTGAATCTCATCCCGAACCAATACTTGCTTTGAATCATGGAGATTTGGCAATTAAAGCCGGAGAAAAAGTTACAGTAGATGTTGTAGTGAGGAATAAGGGTGTTGGGCATACGTTTCCAGGTGGTACAAATGACTCCAATGAAGGATGGTTGGAATTTAGTATTAAGAATGAAGCGGGTAATAATTTGATTATAAGTGGTTTTCTAGACGAAAAAGGGCATTTGGACCCAATGGCCCATGCTTTCAAAGCAGTAATTGTAGATAAAAACAGTAAACCTATTAACAAACGTAACGCACAAGATATTCATGTATTCGTTTACGCAAATGTAATAGGTCCAGGAACTGCGGACATAGCACATTATAGTTTTATTTTACCAAAGGAATTGGAAGGAAGTAAGTTGAAGATGGAAGCGAAGTTACTATGGAGAAAATTTGATCAGAAGTATTTGGAGTTCGCCTATAGTAACAATCCGGTTGGGTTTAAACAGTTTGATAAAATACCGATCTTACCGATTACTGAAATTGCAGTGGATCAGGTTTCTTTTACAGTGAGTACGGCTAATACCAGTTTTACGCAAAAAAGTCTTGAAAATTCAGAATCGGAGTGGATTCGTTATAACGATTATGGCATAGGTTTACTGTTAGAAAATGATTCCAGAGGTGCTTCACAAGCTTTTGAAAAAGTACAGGAATTGCAACCTGAAAGAATTGATGGCCCGCTAAATCTTGCTAAAACTGCTTTGAATGAAGGGAATCTCAATGAAGCATACAAACAACTGCATCGCTGTGAAGAAATTAAAAAAGGTGATCCTCAGGTTGCCTGGGTATGGGGAAGAGTTAGGCAAGAGGATGGATTGTATATTGATGCTATCGCTGCCTATAAATATGTCTTGAAGTATTTTCCTGACGACCGGGCCACTTATAAGCAGCTTGGGAGAACGTATTATCTCGATCAACAATACGACCAATCTATAAATTCGTATTCATCAGCCTTAAAAATTGATCCTGAAGATCGTGAATCGTATTATCATCTTTCCTTAAATTATCGTGCTTTAGGACAGGAAGAGGAAGCGGGAAAAATGGAAAAAGCTTTTAATTATTATAAAATTGATGAATCTGCGATAGAAACAGCACAAAAATATCGAATGGAAAATCCCGGAGATAATTTAATGGCTCAGGATATCCGTATCCACCATCTCAATTTTAAATAGGCAACCGGAGTCATAAATAATATTAATCATTTTATAAAACAGTAAACCAATTTACCCTCAATGAAGAAGTATTTCTTAAATAAATGTATTTTTTTATTCTTAATGTTGATCCTATTCATTAATGGTTGTAAAAAGAAAGAGCCTCAACAGGAATCGCCTGTTTTTACCAGTGAGGATCATGATTTTACTTCAGAAAACGAAACTAAGAAAGTTGAGCATATTCACTTTACTGATATCACCAATCAGTCAGGGATTGATTTTCAACATACAACGGGAGCGTTTGGGAGCAAATGGATGCCAGAAACCGTAGGCAGCGGTGGTGGATTTCTAGATTACAACAACGATGGATTAATTGACATTTTTTTGGTAAATAGTGCTGAATGGAAAGGGCATGAATCCGGCAACAAAAAATCATATTCAAAGCTTTATAAAAATAAAGGAAACAATATGTTTGAGGATGTTAGTGATAAAATTGGTATAAATTTTTCAATCTACGGAATGGGCGCTTCCTTTGCTGATTTCGATGCCGATGGAGATATGGATATCTATATTACAGCTGTGGGAAATAATAAACTTTTGCGGAATGATAATGGATATTTTACCGATGTCACTGATCAAATGAAGGTAACAGGCAATGATCCACGAAAAGGGAGTTTGCCAGCCTGGTCAAGTAGTTCATCCTGGATAGATGTAGATCGTGATGGATGGCTGGACCTTTTTGTTGATAATTATGTCAAATGGAATCCGGAACTTGATATTTATACTACGCGTGATGGAAAGACTAAATCATATGCAACACCGGACGTGTATGAAGGAGAGTCTTGCAGGTTATATCGAAATGTGCAAGGCAAGTATTTTGAAGACATTACTGAAAAGGCCGGTGTGCTCAATGATAAAGGCAAGTCGTTGGGAGTTGCCGTTGCTGATTTTAATAATGATTTATGGCCCGACTTGGTAATTTCCAATGACACACAGCCTAATTTTCTTTACATCAATAATGGAGATGGAACATTTACCGACAAAGCAATTCCATCGGGTATTGCCTATGACGAGAATGGGCGTGCGAGAGCAGGAATGGGTATCGATGTGGCAGATGTAGGAAACAATGGGAATTTAGCTATAGCGATAGGAAATTTTTCACAAGAGCCGCTTTCACTTTATACCCAAACCGGTAATGGAGAATTATTTCAGGACAGGGCTGGAGCTGCTCACCTTACCAGGTCATCTTTGCTACAATTGACATTCGGTTTGCAGTTCATCGATTTGGATATGGATGGATATTTAGATCTTATAACTGCCAATGGTCATATCGAACCAGAAATAAATACGGTACAAAAAAACATCACTTTTGCCCAAAGGCCACAAGTGTTTTATAATGACCTTGGGAAATATATTGACATTAGTGATCAGGCCGGA
>JAHEMV010000632.1 GCA_024643455.1 Cytophagales bacterium | reverse complement strand
AGAGAAATAAACCGAGGCTACTTTCTTTCCACCCACAACCATTGAAACTTGATGGCATTATCTTTTTTTGCTTCAATTTCCATGGATATTTCATACACTCCCGTTTTGGGAAAATATATAGAACCAATTCCGTGAGAGGTAAAGTTGTCGATATGCCAATTCCGATTTGGCTCTCCAACGGTTAATCCTGTTGGGGAAACATGATGATCCAATTCTTTACCTGCAGCTTTCACGACTATTGTTCCTTTTGGCTTTTCTCCCTGGAAACTGTACGATACATCGAAATTCAATTCTTCAGGCTGGTCCACGAATATTTTCCAGGTAGATAGATATTTTTGCTCTATTATCATATGAGGTGGCACAGTCCCTCCCTTTTCATATCTGCGCAATGATTTATCCCCTGCTTCTGAAAAAATATTTTCGTGATTTAATGAAAAACCATCGTCAATAGTCCTGGCTAAAAGCCCCTCAACAATTTGCGGTTTTTGGTCAAACTCCAATGCAATCACCGACACATATTGATCTGGCTGCAATGCTGGCAAAGTGATTTCTGTCAGTACTTCATTATGTTGAAAATCCAGTCCTAGCTTTGATTTATCAGCGAGGACATAGGCATTTATTGGTTTTGTAGTCACGCCAGTCAGGCTCAGTTGCCTATTAAAAGGCCATCGGAAAACATGCAGGTACAACATATAATGCCCATTTTCCATGGATTTATAGGTAATTTTCCCCCAGTCATGCTGGTCTTTGTTCAGGTCAAATCCACCACAACCATAGATCGACTCTCCATTGATATCGAGCCAGGCACCCATTTGTAGCATACGTTGCTCTATTTCGAAAGGTACCGCACCATTGGATTTCGGGCCTATATTGAGCATGTAATTGCCATTGAGACTCACATTGCTAATCAGTGCCTGAAGCAGGGATGTTGTCGATTGCCATTTGGTATCCTGTGTGTGATATCCCCATGAATGGGCGACCGTAGCCGGCGATTGCCAGGGATAATCAAGCTTATTGCTGCCGAGCTGATTGTCTCCCAAAGTCCGGAAATCAATATCAGGATCTTCCTCGATGGATAGACCGAGCCTTGAATTGACCAGGCAGCCGGGTTGCAATTCGCGAATGAGATTTTTTAGTTGCAATAACTGCGCTTTTGTTACGATGGATTCTGAATGATTGATCCACATATCAAACCATATAATGCCAATCGGGCCGTAGTTCGTGAGCAACTCGCGCATTTGGGGAATTACCTTTTCCTGCCAGTATTGGTCGTATTGCTCCGCGGTGATAGGATAGATCTCCTTGGTATGATCCCAACCAAATGGATGCTCCCAATCCACCCAATGTGAATAATATAATCCAAGCTTAAGTCCATGTTTCTGACAGGCAGTGGCAAGTTCTTTAACAATATCTCTTTTCGGATTGGTATGATCTGCAATATCGTAATCCGATACTTTGCTATCCCATAAAGCAAATCCATCATGGTGTTTGGCTGTAAGGGTTACGTACTTCATCCCTGCCTTTTTTGCAAGAATCACCCATTGCTCCGGATCGATGGTTTCCCAATCAAAACGGTCGAGCAGGGTTAAGTACTCATCCTTTTCAATCCGGTTTCGATAAAAAATCCATTCGGCATAGTCATTGTCGTTGCGCAGTTTTTCTCCCTTCCAGATACCTTCGGCTCCGCTGTACACCCCCCAATGGATAAACATGCCGAAACGTGCATCTACAAACCACTGTGCCCGCTCATTGGTTTGAGATTGACTGTGAACAAATGTAAATAGCCCCTGGATAAGGAAAATTGTGATTGCTACTGATTTGAAGCAAAGTGTTTTACAGAAGGACATGTTAAGTATTAATTTATTTAAAAAAGTAAATATAAAATGATTACCATTCTATGACATCATCTCCTTCCCCAATCACAGGAAACGCGCTGATTCGCAGTCGAGCAGCACCCATAGGAATTAGCTGTATTTCTTCCTCTGGTTCATTGGATAAAACGGGACTATCTTTCAATTCTCCCACAAGACTATTTTCATCCATTATCCATTCCGGAATCTTTTTTCCTTTAGCACTCAGCCAAATTGGTGCATCATCTAGGCAAAATGGAAAATCCGAAACTGGCCATGCTTTCTTGTGGATTTCGAAGGACTTTTCGGGATGTTCCTTATCGACAATCAATCCGTAATTCCATGGAGAATCAGGGTAAATTTCATAGGAAGGCCATAGGCTGACATCGGCATCTTTTTGCCATTTCGAGTCATGCATAGCAGTCTTATCGCTTTCCAGCTTCACATATTTTTCGTCAATCTTCAATGAAAAGGTAAGCGGACCGTAATTTATACTTGCACTGTTGTGATTGAGCTCCCAGGTTTTCACCGATAAACCCATCGGGAGCTTCAGGACGACTTCATCACCGTTTTTCCAAGAACGCTCCATCCGGACATATTTTCCTGCTTCCGGATTGATACCAATCTTTTCACCATTGATCAGGACTTCAGCAGCTTTACACCAGGCCGGAATACGCAAATACCAAGGAAAGTCCACGGTTTTTTCTGTGGATAGTTTAAATCTGATCTCTTCTTCAAATGGATAATTGGTTATTTCTTCGATTTTCACTTCCGATCCATCACCCACTTTGGCTTGAACTTTATTGGCCACATACAAAACTGATGCAATACCATTGTCGGGAGAGGCCATCCACAAATTTTCTGTATAGTAAGGCCATCCTTGTGCGTGGTTGTGTTGGCAACAACGCGAGCTGAACGGATTCATCATCAGAAATGGACCGCTATTATCAATTCCGGGATGATGGTTTTTACTATCATTTTGCACCA
>JAHEMV010000631.1 GCA_024643455.1 Cytophagales bacterium | reverse complement strand
TTTTATTATGTACTTAAGATGGTTTTTGGTAATCTTTTTACTTTTCTTTTTAGTGGAGTTATTATTCATAGTCTACTGGTTCGATGATTTTGTGAAAATAAATTTAAATGACAGATTTGACAGGAATCATTAAATGGGGAAAATGACAATGCTATTCCTTACGAGGCATTTAAATATTTGTTTTATGAAAATGTAATGTGGGCAAATTTTATATTCGTTCAGGACTCTCTTACATTTTGATTGTCATTCTTTTTTATAAATACTGTTTTAACCACTCTCGCGCTTGAATATCATCAGAAAATGATTTCATAGGGATAGGAGGCGTTTGAAACTTGAACAAAATATTCATAATTAATTTTGACAATCCCGGCTTTGAAACCATGGCCATGGCTTTATAAACATTTGGCAATTGCTCGGTCGAGAATTTACGCGTTTCCTTGTCTGGAACAGGGGAGTCGCAGAGATAGATCAATAAGGGTACTTTTTTATTATTAGCGATTTCCCTTACCAGCTCTATGTTTTCCGATATGTTTTTTACCGTTCGCTTTGGATTTTTGGAATAGGAATATAGAATTCCTTCCTCGTCAAGCCAGTAATCAGCTATTTCTCCCTTGATCAGTTGTTTGTTTTCCGGTTTTTCCAAATTTCATTTTTTTTGTGGGTGCAAAATAATTCAATTCAAATAAGGATTTAAAAAGACGAGTCTATAAATTATTCTTCTTCCGATAAAGCCATTTTAGTAAGGATAAAAAATTGTCGGTATTCTTCTATTTTTGGATCATAAAACTCCTGAATTTCATAAGAAACCTTAACGGACTTTCCCATGAGGGATGTATAATCATTTTCCAATTCAAAATCTGCCGAGACAAAGGTCAACCAATAATATTTAGCTGTTTTTCCATTTGGATCCTTTATGGAAAAAGTGACGAAAAAATCATTTTCTATTTTTGAAATAATTCCTTTTGCCTCGTATTCACTATGCTCAACTTGTTCTTCATCTGATTCCATCAGCTGGGTAATTTTTCTGAAGGAATCAGGGCAAATGGAAACCAACTTGACACCAATAATTTGTCCAAGTTTTTCACCTTCCTCAATTAAATTATCCATGTCAATATCATAATCTTTTTTTAATTGCTTTTTGTAGGGCAGGGATGCTTCAATAATGCAAATACCGAGTTCCATGTTGAATTGTTCTGCATCGGTAGAGTCAGGTATATTGTCGAGACACTCACAAGATTTCAAAACAATTTTATCGATATACTCTTGTGAAAACCCATGGTGTGATATCAATGTAAAAAATGCGAAAATTATTAATCGGTTCATAGTATTAGGAATTTATCAAAGAAAAAAAATGCAAAAAATCGTGCGTGTTAAAAATAAATTATAATTTGAATCTATGGATTTTTTATAAAATAGTAAGTTCACCTTTAGTATATTTCTTTCTTTTGTTTTTATAAATCGCATACTAATGAGCCAAATGGTATATTTGCGCCAATTGTTGTATAAAAACCATATTCCAATCGCCATGAAAGGGAGCATGAACTATAAGAACTTTTACTCGCTTTTTAACTTAATTAACCTTTTTTTAATTGTTAGTATTAATGTCCTCGCTCAAAATGAGACATCATCTCGAAGTGATTTTAGTATCGGTGTAATTGCCGATTGTCAGTATTGCAGCGATCCTGGGGAAGGAATTCGAAAATATGCTGCCTCTCATGGGAAATTGCTTCAATGCGTTGATTATTTCAATACGCTATCCTTAGAGTATGTCATTCATCTAGGAGATTTTATAGATCGGGAT
The DNA here is from genome assembly GCA_024643455.1 of Cytophagales bacterium. Taxonomy (GTDB): domain Bacteria; phylum Bacteroidota; class Bacteroidia; order Cytophagales; family Cyclobacteriaceae; genus JAAUQL01. Next base: position 1,039 of record JAHEMV010000631.1, on the reverse strand, counting down.
TTCGAAAGTTTTGACGTGGTAATACCAATTTATAATAAGCTAAATGTACCAAAATACCATGTATTGGGGAATCATGACTTTTTTGTGTCCGATGAAAAAAAGGCGACGGTGCCATCAACATTAGGTTTGCACAGCAAGTATTATGATTTTGAACTCAAAGGTTGGCGTTTTGTAGTCCTTGATGGCAATGATATTAGTTTTCATGCCTATTCGGAGCATAGCGAACAATACAATCAAACGGAAAATTACTACAAGCAATTGGGAAATGAACCACCCAAATGGAATGGCGCAATTGGTGCTGGCCAGCTATTGTGGCTCAAGGGTGTTTTGAATAAAGCAACAGATTCAAATGAGAAAGTGATTTTATATTGTCATTTTCCTGTATACCCAGAAGACAGCATTCACAATTTATGGAATTCTAATGAAATTATAGAATTGATCGAAGCCAATACCTGTGTTAAAGCCTATATCAATGGGCACAATCATGCTGGTAATTATGCTATTAAAAACGGAATTCATTATTTCAATTTGAAGGGGATGGTGGACACCGAAGAGACTTCGTATGCGGTAATACATTTTTTTGATGATCGACTCGAAGTAAAAGGTTTTGGTAGAGAAGAAGATAGGGAGATGAAAATTTCAAAATAATCTTCGTAAATCCATGAATGAACTATTACTTTTTGTTGATGGGAGTGTTGAAAATAAATCTGGAATTGGGTTTGGTGCTTACGTCGCTGTTTCGGATGAAACAATTCCATTGGACGAACTCAAAACGCAAATCCATTTAAAACGATTTGATCATACTTCTTCGACAAAACTAGAGTTGCAAACCGTTTTGTGGGCACTTCAGGAGTTGTTTGAAGATGGGAAAAAGATTATTATTCATACTGATTCACAAAATTTGCTGGGTCTCCCTGCCAGAAGGGAACGCCTTGAACAGCATGATTATCGTTCCAAAAACAACAAAAGGATTGATAATTATACACTATATCAAGAGTTTTATGCTTTGACTGATTTGCTGGAATGTGAATTTGTTAAA
>JAHEMV010000143.1 GCA_024643455.1 Cytophagales bacterium | reverse complement strand
CGTGTCTTTGTTGATTTTTTGGGATATCCGGACCAATGACAATCAATGGTGGACGAATACTGTGGTCAAACATATTTTGTTTTCCCATTAGGCCATGATTTCCACAAGCCAAACCATGATCTGCAGTAAAGAAAATATATGTGTTATTTTTTTTACCTGATTTTTCCAAAGCATTAACAATACGTTTAATCTGACTATCCATATGGGTTATCAAGGCATAGTACTCTTGCCTATGAATTTTCACGGCATATTCTGTTCTTGGGAAAGGAGCCAATTGTTCATCGCGTAATTCTCGTCCATAACCGATTTTTCCATTGTAGGTATATTCAGGCATAAAATTTTCAGGAACAGCGATGTTTTCTGTTGGGTACATGTCAACAAATTCTTTTGGGGATTGCCTGGGGTCATGCGGTGCATTAAATGCCAAGTACATAAAAAATGGTTTATCTTTTTTACTGGCCTCTTCCAGGAATTCTTCAGCATCGTCTGCCAATACTTCGCTCCAGTGTTTGCCTCCCTGCCAGTACCCTCCAAAAGCAGTATCATAAGGCGACCAGTTATCTTGTTCACCCTCAATTGGTCTGTTATATCCTTCCATTGCATCTAGTGGCATTCCAGGTCTGATATCTTTTACATGGTTAAAAATCTTTGATGGAGAAACCTGAACATGCCATTTGCCACTGAAATAGGTTTCATATCCTGCATCTTCCATCATCTGACTCCAAAATTGTCGTTGATTAGCGAGATCATTCAGTTTTTTTTCATTTCTCATTGCCCTCCAAACAAATCGGCCAGTGTTGAGCATAGTGCGTGAGGCAACGCATACAGCACCATGCCATGCGCCCATATTATATGCGTGGGTGAAAGTAACTCCTTCGTGGGTTAGTTTATCCAGAGTGGGAGTGATGATTTCATTATTTCCTAATGCATGAATCGTGTTGTAATTTTGATCATCAGCAAATATGAATAGGATGTTTGGTTTGCCTTTCTGCTTTTCATTTGCTTTGGGTGTACATGAAGGTGTCATAAACCATAGAACAACCGATATAATGAAGATACTTCTCATGGTTTAGCGTTATCTTTCCAGAAGGTTCTTATTGAAAAGCTAATTTTCCGAATTTTTTGTATTCATGAAAGGTTTTTTCCACTGGTTTCCAGCTCCATGCAACGCGCTCACCGGTGTCGTAATCCATTCGATAAAAATTACCTGTCCATTCAGTTCCAGTTTTAGGAGGAACATTTTTCAATGCCTTAAATAAGGCATAGGGGAAAAACAATTCGATACTCCAAGCATCTATTTTCTCACCGGATTTTGCATTCCCACCATGAATCTGAACCACTCTTTTAATTTTTCTATCACCCTCATAGTGCCATGGAGACCAGCCAAAAAAGTCTCCCTCGTTATTTGGAACTAGAATCGCCAATTCAGTATTCAATGGATTTATTTCATATTCGAAGTATAATGGATTTGCAGGATCCGTTTGCAAAAAGACTTCAAAAACATCCCCCTTCCAAATGTCATCCTGATCCTTAGTATAATCAGTCGAAATCAAATTATCTTCGCAATACCCTAAAATATATATGCCCTTTTCAGAATAGAGAATTTTAAACTTTGTTTCATACGGATGAATCTGTTCTTCGGATGAAGGCATGGATATCCATTTTGTTTTGTCCCACTGGAGATTATCGCCTTTGCCATTTAGTTCGAAATCTTCACATTGATATACGATTAAAGATTCAACGGCCACATCGTCAGTTTGGATATTCATAGAGTTAAATGGGTAAAACAAGAATAAAAAATTATAAAATGTGAATAGAAGTTTCATAAGATTTCAATATATGTGATTAATACAAATCTAAAAAAAATATAGAGTTGATTTTTTATTAAGAAATTCTTTTATCCATCCAAACTGATATAATTTCATTATAGGAAATATACAAGGATATAAGATTGCTATAACTGCTAAATTGAAATGATATTTATAATGGTATTAGTGAGTTAAATTTTATTAAATTTTGAATTGTATTAATAACGTAAAAATTGGATTATTCATCGCTTTCAGTAGTTTGTTTATCGATAAATTTATACAAGATCTTGATAATTAATATTTTGACAATATCTTTGTGTCAGGTGCCTTACCAAGAAGACAAACCATCCAGCTATTGTACACATTAAACCAAGTGATGAATAATTTATATTAATTATGCTGGCAAAGGTTTGGAATATTTTGAGCAATGCTGGTGTCAATAGTAAACTTAACCAGTCCGATTCCCGATATGTAATTCTTACAAATCGTTTTGCAATTATTGTAGGGCTTATTCCATTAATTATTCTTGTTTTATTTTTTACACAAGTACAGGATCAAGGTTGGACAGGAGCCAGAATTATGCTATTACTTAGTGCTATTGCATTCTTAAGTATTTTAATTCTTAATCGCTTCGGTTACCACACGATCGCTAAATGGGCCATTTGTTGGTTTCCGGTTATTTTCATTTTTTTTATTTCGATAAATGATAAAACACAAAATCCGGGGATAATTACTATAAAGGACTTTTTCATATACCGATTCTTTCTTTTAGCCATCTCAATAATTCCATTATTGGTTTTTGGGACAAAGAATCGAAAAGAATTATTTATAAATCTCTTGCCAAGTTTTATAGGGACAGTTTTTTTTGAATACATACATAAGCTATTTGGTGTAAGCTTTTTTGATTTTAGCTATAGTGATCCATACTTTTATTTGTTTGATATACTTATCGCCCTGGCATATTTTTGTTTAGTTGGCTTTTTACTTAATCAAATTAGTATAAGTGAAAAGTTCGAATCAAAAATGTATGAGCAACAACGTATTTTAAAAGAGAAGAACAATGAGCTTCATCATATGAATTCTTTCATAAATGAACAAAATCATGAGATGAATGCCCAGGCTGATAATTTAAAAGAAAGTCATGATGCGCTGGTGAAGGCATCAAAAATCATTGAAAAACAAAAGCAACTACTGATAAATCAAAATAAGAGCCTAGAACAGCAAGTCGACGAAAAGACAAGGGATTTGTCAAGAGTTAACGAAGAGTTGATCATTAATAACAATGAAATGAGACAGTTTTCGCATACGCTTTCTCATAATCTTAAGTCACCGGTAGCAACTTTTCAAGGTTTACTCAATCTTATTGAACAAAAAGACTTGAATGAGTCGAACAAAGAATTATTGAACTATCTCAATGAGTCTGTGAGCAAAATGCAGGATGTATTTTCGGATATGAATGAGATGCTCGAATTAAGAAATACACTTTATTTGTCTACCGAACCTGTTGATCTACAAAAAGAGATTGATGAGCTATACAATCGTTTTTATTCTGAAATTCAACTAAATAGAATTGCTTTCAATTATGATTTGAATGGTCATAAAATTATCAAGACGAATGGAAAACGGTTAAATGGTATATTGTATCAATTAATTTCAAATTCTATAAAATTTAGGTCGGAAGCCAGAACACCTGAAATATCCATCCAGATTAAGAAAGAAAGAGATAATTTTTGCATTAAAGTACGTGACAATGGGATAGGTATTGACCTGGCGAAATATGGGAATAAACTTTTTTATCCGTATCAACGATTTCACATGCATATTTTAGGTAAAGGCCTTGGTTTGTATCTGGTCAAACTACAGGCGGAATCATTGGGAGGGAAAGTGAATATTAGAAGTGAGCCAGATCGATTTACAGAAGTTGAAGTGCTATTTCAAGCCTAGTATTTACTCATGTATTTCAGGTCTTATCCAAAGGTGACTATACCAATACCAGGCATTCCCTTTTTTTGATGGCGCAGTAATTGTATAAAGTGTTCGCCTGTTTACGAGTTTGTTTTTTGCTTTAATAGTTATCTTACTTCCGTTAACTGAAGTTTCACAATCACCTGATGTAAAACAATTCAACCTGGATAAATCAGCTCCGGAGGAATCAATTTCAATAGTTATGGTTGGTGGATTAGGGCCTTCGAGGAAAGCAGATCTGGTATTCTCACATTTCACCCGCATTGCTTTCATATTTGCCTTTTCGATAAATCCATCCATTGAAGAATATGAACCAGCCATGGGAAATCTGGAAAATGCAAAGTTATCGCACTGGTACATAACACCGGAATTTTGAGCAGCAGCAGCCTTAAAACCCATGTCAGCAAGTGCGGTCTTCATTTCTAAATCAAATTCTCCGTATGGATAGGCAAAGATATCCGGATAAAAGCCAAGATGGTCATAAATTTCTTGCTGGCATTTTTGTACATCTTTTTTAAAAAAATCGATCCGATCTTTTTTTGGAACATTTACAAAGTAGGCATGGCTGTGACTGTGATTTCCGATTTCAATGCCTTGATTATGAATTTCCCTGAGGTTGTTCCAGTCCATATAAGTTCCACCAGCGACACTTTCAGAATTGATAAATACGGTTGCTTTAAAATTATATTTCTTTAAAAGCGGGACTGCATTGCTTTGGAATGACTTATATCCATCGTCGATCGTAATGCATGCTACTTTTTTGGTATAACTTATTTCCGGATTGTTTAAATAATCAATTGCTTCTCCGAAGGTTAATACCTTGAATTCATGCGTTTTTAAATAGGAAAGATGTTCCTCAAAAAGTGCTACGCTGATGTTTGTAGAAGGGTATTTATCATCGCCAAAACGATGATAAACAAATGCGACTACTTCTTTTTTTTTGTGATCGGCAGCAGCAAGTGTTTTTTGTTGATTTAGGTTATTTTTTTCATTAGGCTGGCAATTCAAAAATACAATTAGTAAAAAGATCAGATACGTTCTCATGCAAAAAAACTAACTAGAAAATAGAATTTTTATCTGAAGGATAATCGTAAAAATCAGGGTCAATACGATACAAATCATATTTTGTAAGGTCATTTGCCACAATTACATTTCTTAGCATTATAACATATTGGTCTCTTCTTTCGGAATAGATTCTTAGATACCAGATAAGCTCATAAACGTTGTTGCTCCGCTGAATGCAATCCCGAAAATCACGATAGGTATCAGAACTCGCCAGAAGGATATGGTAATCTTCCACTGATCCCAGTAGATTATCATATTTCTTAAGATAGATTTGCTTTCCTTCTCTGGATTCATTTGCAATTATCCGATTATCATTTTCACTAAAAGACCAAATCCCAAATACATTGTTTGCTTCTTTAAAAAATCGTGAGCTTCCCCATCCGCTTTCAAGCGCGGCTTGTGCAATGGCAAGACTGATTGGAGGAGGATTCATCCTTTTGATCAGTTCGTTGAAATTTTTTGTTTTATATCGATCAAATGAAGTCTGTATAAATAGGCTGTCATCTGTAGTCCATTTCATGGAATACCGCGCTTTTTCCTGTAAAATTTTAACTTTTTCTTTGTTTCGGCTCAATTGATGATGGTAGATGAGCACTGTAGGAATTAGGATGTCAATAAATTTACGCTTTCGGGTATCCATATCCAATTCGTTGAGAAGCGTCACGTCGCTATATAATATTGGAACTACCAGGCTATCTTTGATTGGCTTAATATCTTCAATCTTTTCTACTGTTACATGATCGATGACCAGTATCGTTTTATCAATCTTTTTACTCAGGAAAATTATCGCGCCAATGATTACAACGAGGCAAACAACAAACCAGAATTTTCCATTATGTAACAAATTTACGCGCATAAATAACCGTGAAATGAAGCATTGAATATAGTAAGAATTGCCATCAAAAAAATAGGATGGCGTAAATTAGTTCAATAAAATATCGATAAAGTACTAGTTAGTCGTTTTTGTAATTTTATAAAAGAGTGTTCCTGCTAAGCATCACCTGATTCTTGCATTGCAATACGACACATTACATTTTTAGAATCTAACACCAAATTGTCCTGCTAGCCAAATTTGCATTTGTGTATCACCATAAACGGTTGTACTCAGGGAATAGGGAGCGATGTTACTTAGGAATTCTCCTGTATCGTTATCGATCCATTTTGATAGATGAACGTTAATGGAAGGTCCTAGAAAAACAGAAGCTCTTTTCCCAAATTTGTATGCGAAATTAATGCTTAATTTATTTAGTAAATTTAATGACTCAACAGGCTTGTCTTCTTCCATGATCCAATTGGCAGTGAAGTCGTAACTGTGTAGGAATCGCTTACCATTTGATTTTTCGAAACCAAATCCATAACCAAATCCCCACGTTTTAATTTTATCTTTCGGGGTAAGTCCCCCTGTGAAAATATTATAAAATTTATGGACACCAGTTTTTAGCGTCAGATTTGTATAAAAAACCTCATTGCCAAAAAGTTCTACTCTGCGGTATCCTTTTCTTACAAAACTTATAAAACCAATTGGTAATCCTGAAACCGTGTCGCTAATATTGAATAAGCCCAACTGGCTTCCTTTGATTTCTTTTCCATAATTTAATATGGCTGCAATCTGCACTCCTTTTACGCTTTTGGAAGCGATGTTTATTATTCCTGAAAATTGGCCAGCATTGACTTCACTGGCGAAATTGCCAATTCCGGCTAGTTGAACACCACCAACTTTTCCTGTGGCAGCATTTACGATCCCGGCTAGTTGTACGCCATTGACGTTCCTCCCCATATTAATGATACCTCCAACCTGCATCAGATCAACATCGCCTCTGGCGAAATTGGAAATGCCTGAAATTTGAAGGCCGTCCACATTTTTGGTGGTCACATTGCTGATGCCTGCGATTTGCCATCCTTTCATGCCTCCTTGCAAAATATTGCTGATTCCGGCCAACTGCACACCTCGGATTGTATCCACCACCATATTGCTAATGCCAGCTGCCTGAAGCCCGTGTAACGAACCGAGATTATTATTTGATAGTCCGGCAAGTTGTAGACCTCGTGTCCTTCCACCAACAATATTGCTCAATCCAGCAGCCTGAAAGCCAGACACATTTCGCTTATTGATGTTCATTAATCCGCCAATTTCCATGACGCGAACGCCTGCGGAATAGCCTGCAAAGACATTCAATGAAAATGAATTTTCTACCGAACCACTCATTTTTAAGTTTGTGCCGATTTTAGGAATGATGGATATCTGAGCGGTACGTTGCTCAATCACATCAATATTTTTTGTGCGAATAAACTGATCATTCGGAACGAATTTCTGAACTATAGATATGTTATCCAGCGGTTTCACCGATGACTGAAATTCAGGTTCTTTTACAGCCAATTCTGCCTGGGTCCATTTAGGGCGCAAACGGATATCAATTTTGCGATCTGCGGACTGCACCATTACCAGGGTATCTACGAATTCGGTTTTGATATAAGCCAGTCCAAATTCTTCATATTTTGAGGTAAGATTAAGTTGATAGAATCCATCGTCGTCGGTGAGTGTGGAGGTAAGGGTATAAACATCATAAATGGTAGTTGAACTAAGCCTGATTCCGGTTTTGGCATCATATACATATCCACTTACTGAATACTTTACATTTTCATTTACCTTTTCAGGTTTATCCTTAAGCAGGATCAGATGATTTCCGCTCACTTTATATATTATATTTCCATGAAAAATCCGGTCTAGAACGTCAGAAACATTAGCGTCGGATACATTCATGCTGATCAGACTGTCTCCTAGGATTATTTGCGGATTATAAGAAAAACTGAAATCTCCCACGTTAGCAAGGCCTAGAAGCACGCGTTCCAGGGCTAGATTTTCCACTTGAAAGTTAACTTTTCGTTTTAAAATGTTTTCCTGGGAAAAGCCATACAATGGAATAAAAAATATAAGGCATAAAACTAAACGCTTATTGGCAGCCATTTCCTTTAAGTATAAAAAGTTTATCCTCTTTTTTGCTCTCCAATTCAAAAATTGTTGAAATATGATCTATGATATGATCAATGGATTCATTGCTAAATTTAGCAGTGAGTTTGCAATTTAGAATTGCTGGATTTTCAGCATTAATTTTTATGTCGTAGAGACGTTCAAGTGTTTCAAATACAACAGAAAGTTTGGTGTTCCGGAATAGCAGCGTCTTATTAAGCCAATAAAGTGATTCTACGTCAATATCTGTTTCTTTTTTGACCTCATTGGTTTTTTTAATATAAATTCCTTTTTCACCTACACTTAATAAAGTTGATTGGGTAAGATCTGGGTTCTCAAGTTTTACAAGACCTTCCTCTACAAGGACTTCTACAGCTTCGTCCGCTTCCAGAGCTTTCACATTAAAGGAAGTTCCCAATACAGTAATTATGGCCTTTTGAGCTTCGATGATAAAAGGTTTTGTTTCATCTCGCTTCACCTTAAAAAAAGCTTCCCCATCAAGTTTTATCTTTCGTTCATTTTGAGAAAAATGCTCCGGGTATTCTATGATTGTTTGTTGGTTAAGGGAAATTATCGTTCCATCAGGTAATGGATTATTGGTTATTGTGGAATCGTTAGATACTAATTGAACTTGTTGTGCCCAATTTGATTGATACCGGTAAATGCTGAATATTAATAAACCTACAATGAATATTGCTGCCACTCTAAGGGCATAGTAAAAAATGGAATGTTGTCCTGGTTTGTGCCGGGCTTCAATTTCAGCATATTGATCAATTCGGTTTTTTAAGTTTTGCCAGGCAACGTTCGTGTCAACATCTGCAGGATGAATTTTTGAAGGATTTTCAACAAGAGACCAGGTTTTCTGCAGGGTTTCATACGTTGTTCTATTTTCATCTGAAAGGCTTATCCAATTCATAACTATATCCGACTCTTCATTGCTGGTTTCCCCAACAATAAACCGGATTAATAATTCCTCTTCGATATGATGCTTTCCGCTACTCATTTCCGTTTCTGATCTATTGACAACTGAAAAGCCATTTAACCTTACTCACCTCCCAAAAATAAAATCAATACTTCTAAAATAAACAGAATAACCAAAGACAGGTATTCGGCCAAATGCAATCTTAGAAACTTCAATGCTTTGCTCATCTGCACCTCAACGGTCTTTACAGAAAGGTTTAATTTTTCAGCAATTTCTTTGTATTTCAATTCATCAAACCGACTCATTTTGAATATTTTTTGTCGTTCTGGCGGGAGCTGGCTGATTACCTGATCTATTTTATCCTGTAATTCCAACCCTACGACATGATCATGGATTTCCTGTTCTTTTCTTAATAATTCCTGATTGGTGGCCAAACGATATTCTTCTCTTACCTTCAGGTGCTTTAGATAATTCAAACAGGCATTACGAACAGACCGGAAAAGGTAGGCTTCCAGTGAAGTACTGATTTCCAGTTTTTCTTTTTTCTGCCAGAAATTAAAAAACATCTCCTGAACTATTTCTTCTGCATGATCTGTATCATCCAGGTATTTGCGGGCATAACCACAAAGCACAGGATATTGAGCTTTAAAGAGCAATTCAAACGCTTTCTCGTCTCCAGACTGGATATTATGTAGTGGGGAAGTGCTCAAGTAGGTTGAAAAATAATTGCTAATTTCGTTGCCTTATCGCAATAATAGCGCATTGTATTTTAAATTCGAAATTATATCTATAATCTCCAAAATCACAAAGGCTTAAATACATGGATTTAAAACAAAAAAATGAATGGGATGAACAGGTCTTTCAAAAACTTCAATATGAAAGCAGTGATTTATCAAATAGGAGTTTTGAAGACTGTGTGTTTGTAGATTGTGTGTTCCTGAATTGCTCTTTTAAAAATACTTCATTTATCCATTGTACATTCAAATCGTGTAATCTAAGTAATTTGGATATCAATAATTGCCAGTTTGATGAAGTTTCTTTTGAATCAAGTAAACTCCTAGGATTAAATTTTTCGCAATCGAAAAAACTTCTTTTTTCAATACGAATAGATCAATGCAATCTCCAAATGTGTAATTTTTCCAATCTTAAAATACAGGGTGGTTATTTTGTCGGAAGTGCCATTGTCGATTCTGATTTTTTTGGAGCTGATTTGCAGAAAGCCGATTTTAGCCATTGCGAACTGAAGGGTACACTTTTTGAAAATTGTGATTTAAGATTAGCAGATTTTCGCGGGGCTAGCGCATATGTGATTGATCCTTTAAAAAATAAGGTTAAAAAAGCGCGGTTTTCCTTACCCGAAGTGCTGTCGTTTTTAGCGCCTTATGACATCGAAATTGAATAGTAAATGGATTTTTGAAGGTATTGGATCAATAACTTTGAATTAATGGATCAAATAATTCAAACCACCCCATGAGCCACCGTTTACTGCTTTAATTCCATTTTTTTCCAGAATGTTTTTGGCCTGGCCGGCTCTGCCACCTGATTTGCAGCATAAAATAATGGTCTTATTTTTCTTTTTTAAAGTCGAAACGCGAGCCTCGATTTGGTTCAATGGAATATTGAGTGAACTGGAAATATGACCTTCATTGAATTCCTGGGGTGTACGCACATCAACGATTACAGCGCCTTCCGCCATGGCTTCTTTTACTAATTCTCCTTTGCTTTTAATTCCAAAAATTGACAATAATCCCATATTTATATTTTTTTACAATGATACGATCTCAGATTTTTTTTAAATGTGATAATGGTTCCAAACTATTTA
>JAHEMV010000630.1 GCA_024643455.1 Cytophagales bacterium | reverse complement strand
CAATTTATAGTTTTTAATTAAAATGATTAATATAGTCCAAAATTATCAACTAGTTATAGAGGTCGACAACGTTGATACACCTAAAATAACCATGGTAAATGAGCGATAAAAAGGATATCGATAGATTAGAGGACATTCTCGGTATGATCGCTAAATTGGCATCGTTAGATTTTTCTACTGAATTACCCATAAGTAGGAATCAGGACATGATTGACGCCATTTCACTCGGTTTAAACATGCTTGGTGAGGAACTAAATGTCCAGGTGGTAGCCAGGGCCCGTTTGGACGAATTGAACGAAAAGCTTGAAAAATTTGCATATACTACTGCCCATGACTTGAAATCTCCCTTAAATTCTCAGTCAGGGCTCCTCAACATTCTGGAACACACGATCGATTTTGATAATAATCCAGAAGCGAAAGAAATAGTTGATCGCCTGAAATTGATGAATGAGAAAATGCAAAGTCTCGTTTTTGAAATTCTTGAGTATTCCAGGTTAAATTCAGCGCATCTTAAACTCGAACCTGTTGATTTACAACAAATACTTGATGAGGTCATGGAGTTAGACAACGTGCATCAGCATGCACATGTACAGGTCAAAAAAAAGTTGCCAAATGTATTGTTAAATACAACCCTGGGCATACAAATCTTCAGAAACCTATTGGATAATGCCATTAAATATAATGACAAAAAACAATGCCTTATTACTATAAACTACATCCAGCTAAAAAAACAAATAGAAATCTCCATATCGGATAACGGACCGGGCATAGATCCTGAACACCATCAACAAATATTTAAATTTTTTGAGCAAAGATCTTCAAAACTAACAAAAGGGAGCTTAGGCATTGGACTTGCTACGGTTAAAAATATTGTTGATGTGGTCGGAGGTTCTATCCGAGTTGAATCTGAACCCGGATATGGCGCCACTTTTATACTCACCTTGAAACAAACAGCTTAAATGTATAAAGAAACAGATAAAATTAAATTTACCTTAAGGCCAGATAATATTCTGCATACTGAATGCTTTCCGAATACTATAATGACCCTTGTGGATGGGAAAGAAAGCACAAGGATTTCAGCGGAAATGGTCAATAACGAGCCCCTACCCTTACTTTGTGATTTAACAAATGTGGTGAAAATGAGTCAGGATTGCAGAAGCCATTTTGCAGGCGAGGAGCATGCAAAAACATTTAATAAATGTGCACTTATCGTAACAAATCCAATCAGCAAGATCATTGGAAATTTTTTTCTAGGCTTAAACAAACCACTAAAACCTACCAAGCTTTTTACAAGTAAAGAGCAGGGTCTTAAATGGCTCAAACAACCTTAACAACATTTTAATATGAAATCAAAAGATACAGAAACTATAAAATTCTATATACATGATGATGGTATTCTCTATATAGAATGCCTGCCTGGAACGATCATGACGATTGATGAAGGAAAACTAAGTACAAAAATTGGTTTGGAGCTTACGGATGGGGAAGCGATGCCTTTGCTTTGTGATCTACAAAATGTGGTTAAGATGAGCCAGGAATGTCGAAATTATTTTGCTGGCCCGGTTCATGCGGAAATGTTTACTAAATGCGCGCTGCTCATCACAAATCCCATAAGCAGGATTATTGGCAATTTTTTCCTGGGGGCTAACAAACCTTTAAAACCAACACGACTATTTACAAAAAGGGAAGACGCCATTAAATGGTTGAAAAAATAGTCATTTTACAAAATTAAACTAATGTCCCTTACTCTCTTTTCAAGCAATATAATCCTCGCTTTTCGACACTTGTAATGTCGAATTTTATTTGTAATAATTCTTTTGAACTAGCTTCGGGATTTACAATCCAGAAGAGTGGTCAATTCAATCTCAATTCTTGAATTCTCAGGCCTAAAATCAGTTATCGATACTGATGAGTGCTTCACGAAAAAGACGGAAAGAATTTTTCACAATTAATTTAAAGTTTCTTCTCCTGCCTCCATCTTCTTTATGATAGCATTGATATAGGAATGATAACCTTCAATGTCAGTTTTTTCTTTGGCAGATTCACAAAACTCTAATGCCTTTTTTATATCACCTGTATAATAATATCCAATGCCCATGCCCAGGTGCGCAAGTACTCCATCAGGATTTTTTTCGTAGTTTTTTTGAAATATTTCAAAAGCTTTATCGTGTTTCTTCATCCTATTCAAATCATATCCATAGCTGAACAATTGCATCTCAGTGGCCAATGGGATGGCAATTTGAAGTATGGAGTCGGCTTCCTGAGCACGATCGTTTTTTTCAAGCAATCCTGAATATGTAGAAAGTGTCAGAAAGTTGGATTCACCAAAATACCAGTAGATTGACCGGTAAGCCCAGCTAAGTCCTTCTTCCAAATTGATGTCATTAACTAAACAGTAATTCGCCGCCCTTTGCATATTTTGCCAATAGACATAGAAATCTCCTGAGTTTATCTCATGTCGAAAAGACTCTATCTGTATCTTTTCAAGATCAACAGAAACTTTGAAGGGTACTTTTACATTTTCCCATTTCATGGAGATTACAGCGCTATTTTCGGTCTGATTGTCAAACTCGTATTTTAACCTTTCTATGGTATTGTCCAGCTTAAGCACAGGAACCTTTACGCGTAATGCATCATATTTCTTGTCATAATAAAAGCTGCCCCAGTCATTATTCTTTTGCGAGAAAATCACCGTGGCTGAGTCTTCTCCCATAGCAATAAAGAACCCGTATTTTCCCTTTTCAAGCGCCTGGTCTTCAACAAAAACGTCGGTGGTAAATTCAATGGTTGTATTCATATTGGCACCTGCTCGCCAGGGTGCGGATTTACTTGTGCCATAGTTGAAATCTT
>JAHEMV010000142.1 GCA_024643455.1 Cytophagales bacterium | reverse complement strand
AAAATGGAACTGGTATACCAGGGACTTGATCAATAAAATTGCTTGAAATCGTGAAATTATTTTCATTTGATTCAGGTATAGTATCATTTGAAACTCCAAAAACCAAAAACGGGCAGCAAAGTATAAGGAGCGTGATTTTAACCATGTGTTGTTTTATGAAAAGTAAATTCTAAACCTGGTTAAAAAATTGTGAATGATTATATAATAAAAATATGAATAATAAAGGATTAAGCAAACAAGGCCCTCAAATCAATTAGATTGAGGGCCTTTTATAAAATCAACTAACTTGATGCTTTAAGTTTATTTTGGTGGCCTGCTTGGTCGTACTTCAATCTTAGAAGGAAGCGTTCTTGGGTCTAGTTTCAAAATATCAACAACCAATTGACCAAGGTCTTCAATCTGGATTTTCCACGCATCCTTTTCACTTGGAATATGATCATTGAAATGAGTTGCAACCGAACCTGGCATGATCGTACTCACATTGATCCCCTCATGACGAAGATCAAGCATCATCGCCTGGGTGAATCCTACCAAACCAAATTTACTGGCATTATAAGCCGAACCACCAGCAAAAAAATTTGTTCCTGCAAGACTTGCCATGGTGATGATATATCCTTTCGTTTTTTTAAGAACCGGTATGCATGCTTTCACACTATTAAAAACTCCGGTAAGGTTGATGTCAATGGTTTCTTGCCACATTTCCGGTGTTAGATCTGTTATGGATGCAAAATGACCTACACCGGCATTCGCGATGAGAATGTCCAGTTTCCCCCATTTATTTACAATCTCATTGACGACATCTTCCATTGAACCAAGATAGCGTACATCCGAAACATATCCCACAACCTCACCTTTTCCAATTTTCTTTAGTTCTGACACAGCTTTATCAACTGTTTCTTCCGTCCTACCCGTTATAGCAACATGCATGTACTCATGAAGCATCGAAGCAGCAATACCATAACCAATACCTTTCGTGCCACCGGTAATAAGTGCTGTTTTGTTTTTGATGTTTGTCATCGCTGAATTGTTTTAAATCTGAAAGGCCGAGGCCTTGTTATAGTTAATAAAAGCAGTATATAAAATCCATATACTATTTGTACGCATCTAGATTAACTTTGTAATCAATAATAAGTTTTTTATTTCAATACACCGACGTGCATTAGTGCATCACCCTGGTGAATGATAGGATTGTTGTTGAGCCCAATAATATAACCAGTTGTAGTAGCCTTAATGCTTTGGTTTAATTCTCCAAAAGGATCGTTGATCGATCCAACAATTGAATTTTTTTTGATGAAATCTCCACATTTTACACTTGAAAGAAACATCCCTGAAGCTTTTGCTCTAATCCATGAAGAGTTGCGTATTATTTTATTATTTGTTGATGGCACCGGCTTTTCATCAGTCATATTCAAATAATTCATCAACCGCAACGTACCGTTTATTCCTTCTTCGATTGCATGCTCATTAAACCGCGAGGACTCCCCGCCTTCAAATACAATAATATGCTTGCCTAATTTAGCTGCTGATTGTCGTAATGATTTTGGCCTGTATTGGGAATGAAGCGTAAAAGGTGCATGAAAGGATTCGGCTAGTTTTTGATTTATTGGATCATTAATTATACATCGGATTTGAGGGTAATTAAATCGGTCATCCCCACCTGTATGAAAATCTACACCGTAGTCGATTTTTGGAATAATATGCTTCATGAGATAATAAGCAACCCGAGAAGCAAGAGATCCATTTTTGTTCCCCGGAAATGATCGATTTACATCTTTACCATCAGGTACATACCTGGAAAAATGGATAAATCCGAAGATATTCAAAATTGGTATACAAATAACAGTACCGGTTTTCGGTATGTTTTTTCCTCGTTCAATCAACCTTCTGACGATTTCTACTCCATTTATTTCGTCACCGTGTAGGCCTCCCATCAACAACAATACTGGCCCCTTTTTTAGTGACCGTGCCACATTGATGACAATATCAATAGATGAATGCGAAGGAAGTCTGGCGATATTGACTTCAATTGATTTTTGATCACCAGGTTTTATTTCTATACCGTTTATTGTCATTTACGCTTTTACGTTATCTTTTGGAATGCGCTTCTTTGCCACTCCACGCTCAATATACTCAATTATTTTTCCAGCAACATCTACTCCGGTCGCATTTTCTATGCCTTCCAAACCTGGCGAAGAATTCACCTCCAATACCATGGGGCCTCTTTTCGATTGCAACATATCGACTCCGGCAATGGCCAATCCCATACTTTTCGCCGCCTTGAGAGCAGTAGATTTTTCAGCTCTGGAGAGTTTAATAACCTGAGCATTACCCCCGCGATGGAGGTTTGACCTAAATTCGCCTTCTTTCCCTTGTCGTTTCATCGCGCCTACTACTTCTCCATCTACGATAAAGGCTCGAATATCCGCTCCATTAGCCTCTTCTATAAATTCCTGAAGTATCACCCTGGTCTTTAAACTATCAAATGCCTCTATGACTGACTTAGCTGCTTTATTCGTTTCAGCCAATACCACACCAAGTCCTTGCGTTCCTTCAAGTAGTTTTATCACTACAGGAGCCTGGCCAATGTGTTTGAGCACTTTGTTTTCTTCTTTACTATAATTGGTGAATGCCGTTTTTGGCATACGCACTCCTGACCTCGATAAAATTTGCAAACTCCGCAGTTTGTCTCTCGATCTTGTGATGGCTAATGAATCAAGGGCACTAAACACCTTTTTCATTTCAAATTGCCTTACTACAGCTGTACCATAAAATGTGACTGATGCGCCAATTCTAGGAATAATTGCCTCAATATCAACCAAAGATTCACCTTTATAAAAGATGGATGGGCCATCATCATCCATAACGAGATCACATTTCATATGATCAATAACAATACTTTGATGTCCCTTTGACTTTATGGCTTCAACAAGCCTCCTGGTTGAATATAAATTTGGATTACGAGATAATACTGCAATTTTCATTTTTTTCTTCGTTTAGATTTTTTTGATAAATTTTTAAGCGCGACATCAACAATAAACCTGCCTCTGAGAAACTTCCTCCCTAATAATATAGGATACCTCATTTGTTCCCTGTCCGCAAGAGAAAACTCGACTTCATAGGTTTTAGAAAATAATATTATACTAGTTTGGATTGTGTAACGATGTTCAGTCTGACCACTGGAATTCTTCACCACCTTATCACTGAATTCATGGGTATAAATATATTTATCCTCGTATTCTGGATGTAAAGGATCCAACAATTTAAACTTTAATATTTCTTTCCCTTCGAAATTATCAATTGCGATCTCATGACAATGAAGTGAACAACCATACGCCCCGGTATCAATTTTGGCCTGAATGTTTGCCAAATCAAATTCGGGGAGGTCGATATAATCTCTACGTCCGATAACAGTCATGACTTAAAAAGATTTTAATTTTTACTTAAAGGACATCATATCCTGAAACACTTGTTGGAATACTGTCACTGATCAGATGAGTATGTGAAGTCTTAACAACGACATCAATCGTTTTTTCACCTTGCAATTTATGGGTTAATCCCATATTATTCTGTTTTACCTGGGAATAAAGTTTTGATTTACGATCAAGACAGATTATGGCCGAGTACAAATTATGATAAGAAAGAATGGATTCAAAAAGTATTTGAAGTTTTCGTTCGTGCCCATCCCGACAAAAAACAGATTCAAGAAAGACAAATTTATATTTTGGATCAAATAATCTCTTTATAAATGGAATTCTGGGAATAATATTGAGCAAAATTTTACCAGATGCGCCAGGCAGCTCCAGTACTTCCCATTGATCAGGTATTGCCTGTGCTCCGCAAACCAACTTTCCGTTTTCAATAATATAAAAATACCGCCCGTTTTTGAATAGATTTTCAAAAGACACCAACTGCTCAAATTGATATGTTTCTATCAATATATTTCGGATATTTTCGAAATCCGTTTTCGCTGCAACCTTTACACTATTGTTGTTTCTAGTCCATAAACGACTAAATGGGATGACTTGAAAGTCGCTGATTTTTTTAAATCCAAACTCGTCTATCAGTCGTTTTGACCTTATGTTGCTCTGATCTACATAAGCATACAAAAACAAAGGGTCATGAAAATCCAGTCCTTTTCCATCCATTAATTTTTTAACATCCTCTCTTACCAGGCTTGATTTTCTTTTGTTCCGATCTTTAGGATTCTGTGCTCTTGTACTTTCACGAAAAGTAAAATAACGCAAATAAAATGCTTCGCTCGCTATTCCGCAGTTATACACAGTCCTTTTGCTAAGACAGATCGTGCCATACAAGCGATTGCGTATTGATAAATTGGCAAAATATGGATTTGGGACACCACTGACTTTAGTTCGGACATCGTGGTGCTTATACACCATGCTCTTCTCTGGTGTGCCAATTCTGTTTTCTTCGAGCAACTCTATAAGTTGATCATCTGCTTCATGAACGATATGGATATAGTGAAATGAACTCAAAATATTCTTTTTAGAAAAACCAAAAAGGAAATGATAATTTAGGTTTTAGCAGTAGTCCCATGCCAAAAATAATTAGTTGAAATAGGATCCGTAAGCTTCGGGTAAAGAATCAATATTTCTGATAGCAATGTCTTTGTAATATACTTCCGCTGCTTCACTTTGGATCTGAATCTTTCCTTTTGTAAGCGGAATAGTTTGACCATCCTCCATGTATCGGGAGTTTTGTAAAACCATAACGACATTTCCGTTCACAATATGCAGACTCTTTCCTTCAAAACAAATCAACTCAATTTCCGTCCATTCGCCTTTGCGACTTTCGAAATCAGCACTACGCAAACAAAAACCGTTGTTTTCGGTCACTTCGCCGATCGGAATAAACGGCTGTTTTTCACTGGCGACTGGATTCATGATATCTTCCGGTAACAAAGCCCTAATGTCCATCACTGAATTCTCAATACTCCAGAAATCACCCATATGACCTTCCATAATTTGGAATTCCTGTGAAAGCATCCATGCCCGCCAATAATCTATCCCGCACTCACCAATTGAATGATATAAAATCCCTGAATCCATTAATTTATCTAATCTGGGATTCCACTTTTTATCCCCCCATTTTACCTTCAACTTTAAATGATAATTCTCAAATTCTTGCTTTGTGAAAACACATCCATAAATTTCTCCGGAAACTTTCAGGACTGGCCCTCCATTTTCTTCAATAATGGAAAAAACATTGTTAACATTTTTGTTGTAACCAATCGGCTCAATCGCCACGCCATTTTCATCCATCGGTTTTTCACCATTATACTCTGTTGTGAGTTTATATCCGAGATAGGTATCCCATTTTGACAAGTCTTTATCTAGTAAGGGAGTCCAGGTTGTTTCTTTCTTGCATGATCCCATGAAAAATAGAATAGATAAACTCACTACACTTGTCTTTAAAATATGTATCGGCATAATCAATTTTTACCTTTATTTCTGTTCAATCAAATTTATTTTTCAATTTGGTAACTAATCTTTTCCATTTTCAGGTAGCCTTAAAGAATAGTCTATTTAATGCCCGCATACCAGCGTAGATTATTCTCTTCCTCTTTTTATCAATAGGTTTCAAAACTAATTTAGCAATAAGGAATTACTTTCAGTGTAGACTTAATTTCAAAAAGAAATAAGTAAGATTAAAGTACTATTTTTCAGTTACTTATCAATGATCGTTTAACAATATCCTTAAAGTCCTTAGCGTAGCTGTCGTCGCTTGGCATGAGTTGGGTATAGGTTACAATGATCATTTTATTAGCTGGATCTATCCAAAATTTAGTAGAAGCGGCACCTCCCCATGAATATTCTCCCGTATTCAAATCAACACTTCCTCCCAATCCATATTTAGCATTTTCCCAGTATTCGACACCAGCAGGTGACTGTTCTGACATAATCATATGTGCAGTTTCCTCTTTTATGATCCTGACTCCATCCAGCTCACCAGCATTTAGTAGCATACTACAAAAACGGGCATAATCATTCAAAGTAGAAACCAAACCTGCTCCACCCCAAAACAAAGTGGTTGGTTTTTTGAAAGCCGGTCCCATAAATCTATTAGCCTGAAGTTTTCCCAAACTATCAAGATTATATAATTCAGCAAATCTGTTCAATTTGTCTTCAGGGACGTAGAAACTTGTTTCGTTCATTTTCAACGGTTCCAAAACCCTACTTTTGAAATAGGCATCCAATGGCATTCCGGATAAAACTTCCACAAGATAACCCGCAACATCAATGGAGAGACTATATTCGTATTTAGTCCCAGGCTGAAATTTTAATGGTATTTTAGCAAGTATCTTAACTTTATCTCCTATCGTCGTTGAATCCCAGCTGCCAACCTGGGTAGCCCGGTAAATAGAATCTACATAGGAAGCAGGATCCCATCCATACGTAATTCCAGAGCTGTGTGTCAGCAGATTGCGAATACTCATCTCATTTACCTGCGGTTCTAATGTAAATCCATTTTCATTTGGCGTGTAAACCAACATTCCTTCAAATTCAGGAATATATTTTGAAACTTTATCATCGAGCTGAAATTTGCCCTCATCATATAATGTCATGAGCGCAACAGTCGTAACGGGTTTTGTCATAGAAAATATCCTGACCAGAGTATTTTCCTGCATAGGACTCCTCTTTTCAATATCAGCATATCCGAAGTATTCATTTTGTACCACTTTACCATTCTTCATCACGATGGTGGAAATGCCAGCCAATTTACCACTGTCAATATAGGATTGCATTTTCTGATTGGCCAACAACAAGGTATCACTGGAAATGCCAACAGATTCAGGAGTGAACTCATTATTTTTTGGACTGCAAACGGTCAGTAAATACAAAAGACTAAAAAATAGAAGAGTTAATAAATTGATTTTTTTCATCTGAAATGGAATTAGTTTTAAATAATAAAAAATGATTTAATTTTTTATAAGCAATTATAAAGTAATTGTATTTCGACCTAAAATACAGGATTGAAATTAAACATGAACCAACATCGCAATAAAAATATGTTTTATTCTAAACGCAAAGCCTTTTTTGAAGGCATTTCTCTTGGAATGCGATTTTTAAAATCCCCCAGCCAAGGCCAGTATTTTCTGTCATTTAGATCAACTTCAACTACTGTCACTGGATTATCATCCGTTGCTTCTTTTATGATCTCACCTTCCTGATCAAATATTGCCGACTCCATATCGTAAGAAGAAGACACGAGATAAACCTGATTTTCCAATGCTCTTGCTTTAGCAAGGGTAAGATACCCTCCCCAAATTGGTAAAAAAATGATTTCTGCTCCCTTTGCAGTCAACGTTCTTGCGACTTCAGGAAAAGTGACATCCCAACAAATCATAATACCAATTTTTCCAAAATCAGTTTCAAATACAGGCAACGAATCTCCTGGAGTAACTCCCCCGTCGATCTCTTCCCTTGGCAAACTCGCTTTGTGATATAATCCAGCAACATCACCATTTCGATCAATCAGCACTGCTGCATTGAAAACCGCTTCACCTTTTTTCTCCATAATACCTGCAACAATGTACATGTTGTTTTTTCTGGCAATTTGGCCAAGAAAATCCGTAGAGGGACCAGGAACGGATTCACTCGCAGAGACATAATCCAGATCGGTTCCGACCATTGTCATCCCTTCAGGCAAACAAACGATATCCGCATGTTGTTTTGCAGCTTGTTCGACAAGAGCTCCAAATTGTTCAAGATTTTCATCAGTTCCACTGCTATTTTGCGGCCTATGGTTTACTGTCGCCAATCGAACTAACCTTTTCCCCGGATCATCATTCTTATGAAGTGAAAAACCCCCAAAATGCACTTCTCCATCGGCATCCCAACGATAGACCAATTCAATTTTGGCATTAGTTACACCTTTTGGTACCTGATAAGCTTGTTTTATTTCATTCCAACCTTCTATTTTATTTTTGCTTGTAAATGGATACTCTGCCCTATTGATTTGATTGCCTGCATTGTCAAACCATAAAATGCGGGCAAGTATGCAACGATTTTCTTCTTCAACGTTTTTTGCTTTATAATAAACCTGAAACTGGTAATAGGCTAATGGTTCGACATTCATGTGGCTATACCACCAACCGTTAGCTAGATCGTTTCCTCCGCCTGCTAAATAAAATGTAGGTGACACTTTAAATAAAAAGGAAAGATCAATATGATTAATCGGTGCCAATTCTGCTCTCTGACTTCCAAATTTCCACAAATTAAAATCGATTATATCGTGATCCTTAACTTGAGCCAGACATACCCAATTGACGAACAACCCGATAAAAAGAATTAAGGAGAAATTCAGATTTTGTAATCTTTTCATATTCAACTAGAATGGAGTTTAACAAATCAATATAGGAATTATTATCTGGATTATATTGGGCCCTGGCCTATACCAAAAGCCAAATAAATTTAAAAAATAGATCAATTTTCAGTAATTTTAATGATCTCAATCATATCAACTATGCTAAATGACCTTTAGATTAGAGAAAAAATATCCGATTTGAGAACGATAACATTAGTTGGTATTTGCTGCCTATATCTGTCAACGTTTAGTTGCACTAACCCTAAAAAAGAGGAAAATCAATCTATAGCGAGAACTCACCAAAAAACCAATTTTATTGTTGTCAATACTAATTCTGCCCTACCAGAAAAAGTAAATTCTCCAAATGACAACCCATTAACTCCTGAAAAAGTCGCACTGGGAAAACTATTATTTTATGATCCTATCCTATCCGGCGATAAAGATGTAGCCTGTGCAACCTGCCATCATCCAGATCATGGATATGCGGAATTCCGGGATATTTCCATTGGGGTAAATGGTCAGGGATTTGGCAGTAAACGCGATTTTAAACAACCAAATGATATTCCCTTTGTCAAGCGCAACGCACATACTGTGCTCAATACTGCTTTCAATGGTATTGACATGAATAGTCAATACATTCCCGAATTGGCGCCAATGTTTTGGGACATACGCACGCAAAGTCTTGAAAACCAGGCATTGGAACCGATCAAAGCGATGGAAGAGATGAGAGGTCGCCGGTATTCGGAAACGGAAATACTGGATGAAGTTATCAATCGATTGAAATCTATTTCTGCATATCGACAGATGTTTGATGCGGCTTTTTCTGAAAAGGAGGCCCTAAATGTCATGAATTTGGGAAAAGCTATTGCTGCTTTTGAAAGAACACTGGTCACCAACGATTCGCGGTTTGACCAATTTATGAGAGGAGACAATGGAGCCATTTCTATTTCAGAAAAGGAAGGTTATGAACAGTTTAAAAAAGTGGGATGTATCAATTGTCATCTTGGCCCAATGTTTTCGGACTTTAAAATGCATGTGATAGGAATACCAGAAAATGATAAATTACCAATCCCAGACAGTGGGTTTGAAGAACGCTTTGCTTTTCGTACAGCTAGTCTGCGTAACCTCAGGTTTACTCCGCCATATATGCACAATGGCAGTTTCAATTCCCTGGAAAAAGTGCTGGAATTTTATGAAGACCTCTCTTTTGGAAAGTCCAGAAATCCATTGGTCCCAAAAGAAGATTTTGATCCGTTGATCCGAGAACTCAATCTCAGTGTAAAGGAAATGGGTCCAATCATCTCTTTTCTCAATACCCTAAACGGAGATGAATTTGATAAAGAAATTCCCGAGTCCGTGCCCAGCGGATTGCCAGTCGGAGGAAATATACATTAAATCTGTTTTACTTTTTCAGCAAATCCAAACCGCAGAATAAGGCCTTAATTAAAACTGCTTTCTTTATTGGGGTCTCCTTTGCCATCATAAATCGCTTTCCTCGGATAAGGAAAAACAGGACGCGTCATAATGACTTTTTTGTCATTGGATTTTTTGACGATCACTCTTTCCGGAGCTTTGGCATTTTCCACCCAGTCGCTAATCAATGCCAACCAATCTGCATCACTTGGACCAGGTCCGGCTCCGCAGTGCAATACGCCAGGAAGCAAAAATAAGCGAATATACAGCTCTATTTCACTGTCTACTTTTTTGGCACCTTCATAGTGCTCAATAGTAGCTAATGCTGATAAAGCGGGATCGTTCCAGCCATGATACAAAATCATTTTGCCACCACGCGCTTTAAATCCACTATAATCGGTAGACGTAGCATCAAGATAGGAAGAGGCATAGTGTGTGGTTTTATTAAAATCATGATAATCATACGTGCTGTAATCCCAATCCGGATTCTGGAAAATTAAATATTTGAATGTCTCCGTTCCAAATCCAAATTGCAGGGATGGAAAATCGATGCCTTCTATTCCGTCTTTTGGACCAACAATCCAGGGGTTCCATCCACCGTTTTCATTTTCACATCCACATGGAAATCCGGGATAAATTTCTTCATTTTCAATTATCACTCCTGAGTACACTGCTTTAATTGCATCAATCTGTGCCTGCGAAAAACAATCTTCACCAGTGCTATCTCCCGGACAAATGGGAAATTTGTTAAAATCAATATCGCAATCTCTCGGATCATTAATAATCTTGTCGGTAATGCCATCCATTGCATCGCATTGATCCAAGACAATGTTTTGAAGTAGTTTTAAATTTCCCAAA
>JAHEMV010000141.1 GCA_024643455.1 Cytophagales bacterium | reverse complement strand
TCTAAATCCTGATATATGCCTAGGATTTGGCCATCATAAGGGTTGACTGATCTGAATTCCATAAGACACTTTTCCTTTTTTCTATATAATTAATCGAAAGACCAGAAGCGACGAGTGCAAATGTTGGTGCAAATAAAACACCCAGGAGTGGGATTAATAGAATAAAATTAAATAACATCCCGTTACCCAATACCAGCCCGAAGTACTTATTGATTAATTTTCTACTTTCTTTTGATCTGATTCCAAAATACTCATTTCGATAATCTGCCATGCAATAACCCATAAAATAGCTTTCCAAAATGAGAATGGCTATTGGTGCGATTGGGATAATCCATGCAATTACAAGTGAAATGGCGATAATCAAAGTGGATAGAACGACTTCTATCAAAAAATTTCTGAGAGCAATTCTTATTCCTCTGGAACAATCCAACAGATATTTACTTGTGCAGGAAGATTTTGGGTGTCCGGAGTCAATCGTCTGAACTTTTGAAGACAATATGGCAAACATGGGAGCGAGGGCAACCAAGGCCATGTATCGATACACTTTTAAATATAAAAAGAAGACAAAAGCTCGGATAGTTACCATAATTAAACCCTCAATAAAGGAGTGAATCGCCCGGTCTGCTGTTGTAATTTGGAAATTTAGTAATACGTATTCAACGACAATCCTTGAGGTTTTTATGGCGAAAATTATAATCAGAAACGAAAGGATCAGATTAATGATTGCTGGAATGATCATAAATCTCCACAAATTATTGCCATCGATAAACCTGAAAGCCCTCCAATAGGACTGAAAGGAAATTTTAATTTGATATAGAAAATCCATCTTCTCTGTACTTGTTTTAAAAATATGCAAATTCGAGGTAAAGTCCTACTCTAATATCTATGAGCGAAGCATGAATTGTACGGATTATCATAATATTTCCAATTGATATTTGTACTTTTGTGAACCAATCAATGCATTATTGCTGTTCTCTTTAATGGAGTTTTTTACCTATAGTCAAATTGGATTTTGTAATTTTTTGATATTGTTTTCTATTGCCTTTTCTAAATTTGGATTTTTATGAATTTACTTGATGTTATAAAGGAAAATGCCCGGAAGAATCCTAAACGGATTGTGCTTCCTGAAGGTGAGGAATCACGGACCTTACAGGCTGCCAATGAAGTGTTAAAAAACGCGTTTGCTAAAATTATTTTGATTGGAAATCCATCAAAAATAATATCAAAGGCTAATGAAGCAGGACTAACTTATATTAATCAGGCAAAAATTATCGATCCTGAAAATTTTGAAAATGTGGATTCTTATACCGATTTGATGGTTAAATTAAGAGGACATAAAGGATTGACCAAATCACAGGCTACTGAATTACTGAAGGATCCATTATATCTGGGAACCATGATGATAAAAAGTGGTGATGCAGACGGAGAAGTAGCCGGAGCAATGAATGCCACTGGAGATGTTTTGAGACCGGCTTTCCAATTTGTAAAAACCTTGCCGGGTATAAGTGTGGTCTCAGGTGCATTTATCATGATAATTCCAGATAAGTCATTTGGAGAAGGAGGGATGTTGATTTTTGCAGATTGTGCAGTACATCCTGATCCGGATGATCAACAATTGGCTGAAATTGCAGTCGCAACTGCTCATACAGCCAGATCCATTGCCAAAATAGAACCAAGAATAGCTATGTTGAGCTTTTCTACTAAAGGAAGTGCAAAACATGAAATGGTAGATAAAGTGGTTTCAGCAACTAAACGAGCTAAGGAGATCGATCCTTCCTTGCAGATTGACGGTGAACTTCAGGCAGATGCTGCACTTGTGGAGTCCATTGGAAAATCTAAAGCACCAGGAAGTACAATAGCCGGCAATGCAAATGTATTAGTATTTCCAAGCCTCGAAGCTGGTAACATTGGGTACAAGCTTGTACAGCGGTTGGCCAATGCTGAAGCAATCGGACCTATTTTGCAAGGGATGGCGGCACCCATTAATGATCTCTCGAGAGGGTGTTCAGTAGATGATATAGTCAATATGATAGCAATTACGGCAAATCAAGCCACCAAATAAACCAAATATAGAAAATGAGTAATTCTGTAGAACCAATAGAAGGGTATGCAATAAAGCGAAGGGAACAGCCCCTGGTAAAAAAGAACCGATATGAGTTTACAAAAGTTGGAATTGTAGGATGTGGTATTCTGGGTCAGGAAATCTCAAGAATGGTTAGCTCGAATGGTATAGAAGTTACTTTTATTGAAATATCAGAAGAGAAAATCCATCAGGCTATTAACAGCATATCAACAGATCTGGATGCAATGATCGAAAAGTGGGGGATGACGTTTAGCGAAAAACGCGCCATCATGTCGCGGATCAAAGGCACCATGAACTATGAGGATCTTGCGGGAGCAGATATTGTAATTGAATCGGTCAAATCACGATCCCGTGAGAGTAGTGTGGATTTAAGAAAACGAATTTTCAGGGAAGTTGAAAAATATATTGATCATGAAACCATCATAGCAACAAATTCCACGACACTGGTTATTACCGAGATGTCATCAGAATTGGAATATCCACAACGGTGCGTGAGTTTGCATTTTTTGTCCCCTGCTGATAAGATTCCAATTGTAGAAATAGCCAGAGGTCTTCATACCAATGATGAAACCTATGAAAAAGTCTGCCAGTTTGCACGATTGTTTGATAAGAAAGTTGTACCTGTGGTTGAATCGCCAGGTATTATCAGCACACGTCTAATCGCACCGTTGATCAATGAAGCTTGTGAGATCCTCATGGAAGGAGTAGGCAAAATGGAGGATATTGACGATACGATGAAAATGGGTTTTGGTTTTCCGCTGGGGCCTTTTGAGTTGGCGGATAAAATTGGCTTGGACACCATTGTCCGATGGCTCGATAACCTATATCGTGAATTTGGTGATTTAAAATATAAAGCCTCTCCATTATTGAAAAAGATGGTGCGTGCAAATCATTTGGGTAGAGAAACTCAAAAGGGATTTTATAAATACAATGCTGACGGCAAAAAACTGACAGATAAAAAGTAAAGAAATCAATTCAACAATCAACAAAAAATAATTCAATGGTTGTACTGGTATTAAATGCAGGAAGCTCGTCCATAAAATATCAACTTTATGATATAACAGGAGGAGTAGTTCTTGCAAAGGGAATGGTAGATAAAATTGGGATGTCTGATGCGTCGCTGACCAATAAACGAATCGATGGTGATGAGGTAAAGCTTGAAGGAGAGATCTTAGATCATCAGGCGGGTATTGAATATGTGTTGGGAGTTTTGATAAGTGAAAAACATGGTTCCATAAAATCTTTGGAGGAAATAAATGCTGTTGGCCATAGAGTAGTACATGGAGGAGAATCATTTCATGACAGTGCTATGATCGATGATCAAATTATAAAAAAAATTGAGGAGTGTGTTTCGTTGGCACCTTTGCATAATCCGCCAAATTTAAAGGGCATTTATGCCATTTCGGAATTGCTGCCCGATACACCGCAAGTTGCTGTTTTTGACACTGCGTTTCATCAAACTATGCCCAAGTCGGCATATATGTATGCAATTCCTTACTCACTTTATAAAAAGTATGGATTAAGAAGATATGGATTCCATGGTACCAGTCACCACTATGTATCGCGCAGAGCTTGTGAAATCCTTGGAGTCGACTATCATAAGCAAAAGATTATAACATGCCATCTCGGAAATGGTGCCTCGATTACTGCTATAAGCCATGGTAAATCAGTGGATACTTCAATGGGACTTACCCCAGTGGAAGGGATGATTATGGGGACACGCTCCGGAGACCTTGATCTTGGCGTACTTACGTATATCATTGACAAGGAAGAATTGAATGTGAAAGAAGCAAATACATTGATCAATAAGCATAGTGGTATTTTAGGGATATCTGGAGTTTCTTCAGATATGCGTGAGGTAGAACGTGCCGCCGACGACGGAAATAATCGAGCCCGATTGGCATTGGAAATGTATGACTACCGGATTATAAAATACATCGGATCGTATTCAGCGGCCATGAATGGAGTGGATATTATCGTATTTACAGGTGGTATTGGAGAAAATGCAGATCGTGTTAGAGAAGCAGTTTGTAAAAACTTCGGTTATTTGGGATTGGAATTCGACTCGAAAAAAAATAAGGGTCTCCGTTCAAAGGAAGCCATTATTACCAAATCCAATTCTAAAGTAAAAGTGCTGGTTGTTCCTACAAATGAGGAATTGGTCATAGCTCAGGAGACAATGAAGGTATTGGAAAAAGGAAATGAAAAAGTAGATTTTTAGCGTTTTACTATAATTCTGCTTTTTCAGAATAGACAATGACTTGATTCCAAACCCGGAATAAATTTTTAGAACATATTTTTTCAATGTCCTCGTTGGAGTATCCACGTTTTAGGAGTTCAAGGATAAGAGCGGGATATTTGGACACATCTTCTAATCCAACAGGTACATTTTCTACTCCATCATAATCTGAACCAAGACCAACATAATCAATACCTGCAATTTGTACAATGTGATCTATGTGGTCTGCCACGATGGGAATATTTCCCAAAACTTCTGGTAAATGATTTAGAGAATCCATTTTAGATTTTATTTCAGGATTTTCAGGATCAGCTCCAGCAATTATTTCATTATATAGTTCTGTAAGTGCTTTATTCCCAGTTTCTGAAAGAAAAGATGAGCCAAAATTGATCATGATTATACCACCATGATCAGCCAATAATTTGATCATATCATCAGAAACATTTCGCTCGAATCCTGGAGTAAAAAACCTGCAAGATGAATGAGAAGCAATTACTGGTGTTTTGGAGGTTTTAACTGCCTGATAGAAGGCACTATCAGAAACATGCGACACATCCACCATAATGCCAAGTTGATTCATACGCTTAATCATTTTATAGCCAAATGGGCTTAGTCCACCATTCGTATATTTGTTATCATAAGATGAATCACAGATATGATTGTCTTTGGAGTGCGTTAAGGTGATATAACGTATGCCTTTGTTATATAAAATATCCAGGTTATCCAGATTACCTTCAACCGCGGCTCCATTTTCCAAACCCATTGGAAATGAAATGAGGTTTTTAGAAAAATTTGACTCTATTTCCATTGGAGAATTCGCAAAAGCAAATTTGTCAGGATGGTCTGCGCACAATTTTTCAACTATGGAAATCAATTTCATGGACAGGTCAAAAGCGCCATTATTTTCATAGCTGGCTGGAATATATATTGACATAAAAGGAGCGTCCAGACCTCCTTTTTTAGCTCGTACATAATCGAAATGGCCTCCTGAGGTTTGTATCGAGACATCTTCCATTTTTGAAGAAAGCCGCTCAGGAAGGTCCACATGGCCATCAACAATGATAAATTCTTTGCTAAGCCGTTCTGCTTTTGCCGCCAGATCAACGGTTTCAGTATTCTCTTTTTTTACATAATTACAAGAGAATGATAAAAAGATCAGAAAGCTAAACGTTAAGTAATATTTCATTTAGTATTAATTTGGGATATCCAGACCTTCAAGCAGAATAGCCCGATCTTCTTTTTTTAATTTCAAATCATTTGCCACCCTTCTTGTATTAGGACTGTGTATGGAAAATAAAACAATCATAATTCCTAATAAGAATTCAAAAGGTTGATAATCAGTCAGGTAAAATCCTGTGGTAATCAGCAAAGCAGAAATGGAGTAACCGATATATCGTCTTGTTAATCCTTTTTGATACATCATCAATTTATCAGCCAGTCGATCAGTTGCACTACACAATAACAACTGTAGTTTGAATTTCCTGAATCCTGTAATGATGATTATCAGGCAAATCAATACTATTGGAATAAAAACTGTCAACTTATATTGGGCTTCGATCAATGGAACGAGCTGTTCTGTAGACGATTCAAGATAGACCCAAATAAAAAAAAGTAATGGTATTCCAACGTTTATGTAAGCAATGTTTACGAGTTTTCTAATGTACTCTTTTGCATTTAAAAGTGCGGGCATATAATATTAATGGATTGTATCTTTGCACAAAAGTATACAAAACTTAAGGTTAGAGCACTGTATATTTATTTATAATGAAAAATTTTAATAACAGAAAATGAATCTAAGCTCCATTACAACCTCATCTTGGTTTATCATTCTAGTCACATTTATTATCTCTTGTGAAAATAAAAACCAAATGGCATCAGATACTTTGAATCAGGACTCTTTGATGATTAAATACGGCGTCTTACAAGATAGTGTAAAAAGCAATTGGGAAACCATGATTGCAGATGATGACCAGAAACATGTGCTTATGAACCGGTTGCTTCTTGAGGTGAGTTATACAAACAATTACAATAAAGATAAGTTTAATGAATTGAAGGATCAGATTGATCAATTAAAATTGATCAGATATGATCAATATTCAATGGGGGATTCAAAAATGATAGATCAGTATGATAGCATGACCTGGAGCGTAAGTGATCAAATCATCGAATTTGCACGAAGTCACCCAAGATATGTTGATTTTCCAATGATGGAAGAATTGATTCAGGACATTAACGCAAAAAATAATTTTATTCTTATCCATCGGATTCATTATGATAATTGGGCAAAGGAGTTGAATTCATTTAGTAAAAATAACAGTAATAAATTAAAGGAAGGGAATCCAACCTTTAAGGTTGATGAAATGCCATTATTTCAACTGCCATCTTAAATGAATTTAGTTAAACATTCTAATTGACTTATATCAATTGCTTAATACACAAATGTTTAAAAATGATATTCAATTTATACCCTGTATAATAACAATTTTCAGATTCAATCCATTTATAGGTTTTATTTGATCATCTTTTATAATGTCTTAAATTTGTACTTTGATACCGATATATGAGTGATGTTATAAAGCACGAATGTGGTATTGCAATGATTCGTCTTCGCAAACCGCTTCAGTATTACCTCGACAAATATGGTACTCCTGCTTATGCAGCTAATAAGTTGTATTTGCTCATGGAAAAACAGCATAATCGGGGTCAGGATGGAGCAGGAGTTGTCAATATCAAGGTAGATGTCAACCCGGGGGTACGCTACATAAGCAGGTACAGATCGGTTGATCAGCAACCCATAGCCGAAATTTTCAAAAAAATCAATAAGAAGTATAAGAAGGTAAAAAAGTCATATCCTGATAAGTTTAGGGATGCTAAATGGCTCAAACAGAATTTACCTTTTACCGGTACTGTATGGCTTGGCCACTTGAGGTATGGTACGCATGGAGGAAACAGTATTGAAAGTACACATCCTATGCTCAGACAAAATAACTGGAGGAGCAGGAATCTTGCAGTTGCTGGGAATTTCAATATGACTAATGTGGATGAGCTTTTTGCCATTTTATTAAAATTAGGACAACATCCAAAAGATAAAGTGGATACGGTGACTGTAATGGAAAAAATTGGCCATTTCCTCGATCTGGAAAATCAGGAGCTTTTTAATAAATATAAAGGTCACTACAGCAACAAGGAGATTACCGAAATCATAGAAAACGAGCTGGATCTTGGCAATGTGCTCAGGCGAGCGTGCAAGGACTTTGATGGTGGATATGCTATGGCCGGTGTTGCTGGTCATGGTGCTTCTTTTGTTGCTAGAGATCCTGCTGGAATCAGGCCTGCTTATTACTATATGGATGATGAAGTAGTAGTCGTTGCTTCAGAAAAACCACCAATAAAGACGGCTTTTGATGTTAATTATGGTGAGATAAAAGAAATCAAACCAGGATATGCATTGATCATCAATAAAAATGGGGACGTTTCGGAAGAAAAGTTTATTGAACCACTTGAAAAGAAATCCTGTAGTTTTGAGCGAATTTATTTTTCAAGAGGGACTGATCCGGATATTTATCAGGAAAGAAAAGAACTGGGTAGGCTGCTTTTACCACAAATTCTCAAATCAATTAAATTTGACTTGAAAAATGCTGTTTTCTCATACATCCCCAATACTGCTGAAACTGCTTTTTTAGGGATGATAGAAGGATTGGAAAATTATCTTTCTAAAAGAAGAATGGATGTGTTGATTGATGGGAAACCTACACTGGAAAAACTCGAGGACATTCTGGATTTCAGGCCTAGGGTTGAAAAAATTATCACTAAAGATGCTAAGCTGAGAACTTTTATTACAGACGATGACCATCGTGATGATCTTGTAGGGCACGTTTACGACACAACCTATGAGGTTATCAAAAAGAATAAAGACTCCATCGTACTTATTGACGATAGCATTGTAAGAGGGACAACACTAGAACGCAGTATTTTATCTTTACTGGATAAAATTGACCCAAAGAAAATTGTAATTGTTTCCTCTGCTCCGCAAATCAGATTTCCTGATTGTTATGGGATCGATATGTCAAGGATGAAAGATTTCATTGCTTTCCGTGCTGTAATAGCTTTAATCAAGGAAAAAGGGATGGATTCGCTCCTGGAGGATGTCTATAATAAATGTATTGCAAGTATAGGTCAAAAGGATGTACCGAATTTCGTCAAAGAAATATATGCACCCTTCACTGATGAACAAATTTCAACTAAGATAAGCCAAATAGTGACAGGTAGTCATGTAAAAGCAGAAGTGGAAATTGTGTATCAGACAGTAGACAATTTACACAAAGCCTGTCCAAACCATATCGGTGATTGGTATTTTACGGGTGATTATCCAACCGCTGGAGGAAATAGGGTAGTGAATAAAGCTTTTGTAAACTATATGGAAGGTAAGTTGGTAAGAGCGTACTAAAATTACCACGCTTTATTAATCGACAAATGTAATGATGGAGAAATTGGTTGTAAGTGAACCTCTATTCGCGAATAGTTTCTAAGGCTATTTAAACTGAAAAACTTTCACCGCATCCGCAGGTTCTCGATGCGTTTGGATTGATAAACTGAAAACCCTTGCCATTAAGTCCATCTGAGAAATCCAAGGTGGTTCCGATCAGATAAAGGATACTTTTTTTGTCGACCAGGATTTTAATTCCTTTATCTTCAAAAATTTTATCGTCTGGTTTTATTTCACTATCAAAATCAAGTTGATACATAAGGCCTGAGCAACCACCTCCCTGGACAGCTACCCTTATATTATGATCATCCGGGTGTCCATCATCCTTTTTCAACTGGTTAAGTTTTTCTTTTGCTTTATCTGTAACTTGTATCATTTTATATTCTGATTTCTATATCTATAACATGCAAAGTACGGAAGCACTTTTGCTTTTTGCAACTTCAATATGATAAAACTTGTTTTAATGGAATTTTGTTTCATCTAGAGTAAACCATCACTATAGGAAAAATGGATGTAAATTTTCAAAAAGGATTTAATGAAGTACTTTTGCCGTTCGAAATCGATTGATCGTTATGGAAAAAAGAACAGAAATAAGTGAACTGGGAGAATTCGGATTAATAGATCGAATTACCAGGGACTTTGTAAATAAGAATGAAAGCACAAAAATTGGTGTTGGAGATGATGCGGCAGTAATTGATGGCGGAAAAGATTATTTGCTATTATCGACCGATATGTTGGTTGAAGGAGTTCATTTTGATCTTTCTTATATGCCGATTCAGCATTTAGGATATAAATCGATTTCAATTAATGTTTCTGATATTGCCGCTATGAATGGCGAACCAAAGCAGGTAGTCGTTAATCTGGGACTTAGTAACCGGTTTTCTGTTGAGGCTGTAGAAAAATTGTATGAAGGCATGGCTGCTGCTTGCAAAGATTTCAAGGTTGATCTGGTTGGAGGAGACACTACTTCATCACCATCGGGTTTAATACTTTCTGTGTCAATTACAGGTAGTGTAGCAAGAGACAAAGTTGCTTTGCGTAGTAAAGTAGAAATTGGAGACATTATTTGCGCAACAGGTGATCTGGGAGCTGCATATATCGGTCTGCAAGTTTTGGAGCGGGAAAAACAGGTGTTTCTCGCCAATCCGGAGATGCAGCCAAATTTAGCTAAATATCCATATGTTACAGAAAGGCAACTTAAACCGAAGGCAAGAACAGACATTATTTATGAGTTGGCTGAGCTGAATGTGAAACCGAAAGCTATGATCGATATTTCGGATGGACTAGCATCAGAACTGTTTCACCTGGCCAAACAATCTGGGGTAGGATTTTTTGTTTATGAAGATAAACTACCAATCGACAAGCAAACCTATGACACCGCTGTGGAATTTAACATTGACCCGATCACGTGTGTAATGAATGGCGGGGAAGATTATGAATTACTATTTTCGATAAGCCAGGAAGATTATGAAAAGCTAAAGAACCATCCGGATATTCATTTTATTGGATATGCTACGGAGAAGGAAAAAGGCATAAACCTGGTGACAAAAAATCAGAATGTGGTTCCAATAAAAGCCCAGGGCTGGGATCATTTCCGATAAATATAAAAGGCCGATATAGCATATCGGCCTTCTTCAATTTTTAAGAATAATATCTATCTAATTCGCGTTAGGCATTACCAACTTCACTTTTCAATTTGCCAAGTGAATCTTTAGCATCGCCAAAAAGCATTTTGGTTTTATCCCCAAAGAACAATGGATTTTCTATACCGGCATAGCCAGGACGCATA
>JAHEMV010000629.1 GCA_024643455.1 Cytophagales bacterium | reverse complement strand
ATGACATTAAATTTGTAGTGTGATATCAAAAAC
The DNA here is from genome assembly GCA_024643455.1 of Cytophagales bacterium. GTDB lineage: Bacteria > Bacteroidota > Bacteroidia > Cytophagales > Cyclobacteriaceae > JAAUQL01. The sequence continues at coordinate 2,824 of JAHEMV010000629.1, read as the reverse complement.
GAAAACGAACAAATAATTATAACACATGATGGATATGAAGGTATTTAAAAATTTCAAAATCAAAATCCTTACGATGGCAGCCATTTTCATGGCATTTGCAGGATTATCGCAAGCTTTTGGCCAGGAGTCAAGCATTTATAGGTTGCAATCCTTGTTCTTGTATAATTTCACTAAGCACGTGAAATGGGAAAATGAGTCTTCAGCATTTACTATTGGCATATATGGTAGCCCAAATGCTTTTGCCGAAATCAAGTCAAATCTTGAATCCAAGATGGTTTGGGGTAAAAATATTAATATAATTCAGATCAATACAGCGGCAGATGTAAGCAATTGTAACATTGCCTATATGCCGAAATCAAATAAAAAGAAAATTCAAGAACTGATGAGTTCGGCTAATCTGTCGAATACACTCGTAGTAACAGAAGATGATATGATGGACGACGGAGCAGCGATCAGTTTTGTTTTTCAGCAGTCAAATATGAAATTTAAGATTAGTAAGGCAAAAATAGAACAATCAGGATTGAAGGTGAGTAGTTCACTTCTTTCAATGGGAATTGCGGTATAATAAAAATCTTTTTTAAACTTTTTGAAGAGCCCTGGTCGTATCGACAGGGCTTTTTTTTGAATTTTTCTACGCTTGATTGAGTTTGTTCTGAATCAGTAATTTATCTAGCAACTGGATAATGATTAGGATAGTACCCGTGAATAAAATATAGATGCTATTCTGACCGATCAATTGGACATATTCCCAAAACAGGGATTTACCCATAAAGTAAATAATAGCAAAGCTGATTGCTATAAGTGGGATTGATATTGAAATATAGAGAAGCATTTTCCAGTACAAATCCTTAAATATTTTTCTTCGAATGGCCAGGCCAAGGGTACTCTTTTCAAATTCTTTGGGAATTGTGATTGATGGTTCAACATCTAAATTTTTCATCAACAAATCATATATATATGCATCATCATTTATTGCTCCGATGGTTGATTTTTCTTTTGAAAAGCTTTTAGAATCCATCAATTGTTGTATTTCCTCGTCAGTCAATTTATTTTGATTATCCATGATTCAAATATCATTTAAAATTATATCATACAGAATATGTTGCTTTTTTTCAGGATGTCTTTCAAAATTTTTCTGCCTCTGAACAGATAACTCTTTACTGTTCCATCTGGCATGCCTGTAATCGCGGCAATCTCTTCATAGCTAAAATCATTCATGTGATACAAAGTGATTACACTTCGAAATTGAATCGGTAATTCTGAAACCAATTGATGAATCAACTTATGAATATCCTTTTGTTCAACATATTTTAATGGATCATCCTCAGAAATTACTTTATCGATAATAACCTGATCATGAATATCAGCGAAACTTACCTTTTTTGTTTTTTTTAGATGATTTAATGAAAGCCGGTATGCGATAGTAGCTATCCAGGTAGATAATTTAGAGTCAAATTTAAATTGATCCAGGTTTAAATACACTTTGATGAATACTTCCTGACAGATATCTTTGATCTCATCTTCATCCAAAACCATTTTAGCAACAATGTGCCAAACCAGCTTTTCATACTGTTTGATCAGAATTGAAAACGCTGTTTTATTCCCATTCAGTATTTTATCGACCAGCTCCCTGTCTTCGTACATATTGTGCATAAGACAATCAACTTAAAAAAAATGTTGCAGTATTTTAAATTTATTGCAACATATCACAATTAGGAGTTGTCTCATTCTGTAAATAACTGATAAATCAATAAAATATAAAATTATGAATGAAGGATTGGCAGTATTATCTGTAATAGGGATTATAACCTATGGCATTATTACCATTATTAGATTAATAATAGAATATAAGCTCAAGCGCCGTTTAATAGACAAGGCAGAGGTTGGCGTTGGACTCAGCACCGCATTGGAGGAATCAATGAGATCGGCTGTTCCAAAAATTGAACAACTCAATTATCCAACCCTTAAGTGGGGACTTGTATTTCTTTTTGCCGGAATTGGACTGATAATAACGGAATTTTTTAATCATGATTACCGCAGCCCATTACCGTTTGGAATATTGTCGGCATGTGTTGCCCTTGGATTTTTGATCTATTATTTTCTGATGAAAAAAGAAATGGAAAAGAAGCCTGACTAGTTCAGGCTTTTTTATAATAGTTCAGTTGCAAGGTTAGCGAGCTCCGATCGCTCCCCTTTTTCCAAAGTAATATGAGCATACAATGGATGACCTTGTATTCTGTCAATTAAATATGAAAGTCCATTACTTTGTGAATCCAAATATGGTGTATCGATCTGGTAAATATCTCCGGTGAAAATAATCTTTGTGTTTTCCCCAGCCCGCGAAATGATAGTTTTGACTTCATGCGGAGTGAGGTTTTGAGCTTCATCCACAATAAAAATGATATTGGAAAGCGATCGTCCACGAATATAAGCCAATGGAGTAATAAGCAATTTTTCCTTATTTACCATTTCGGTTAGCCGTTTGTATTCCTTGTCAGTCTCAGCAAACTGGTTCTGAATAAATTTTAAATTATCAAACAGTGGCTCCATGTATGGATTGAGTTTGGATTTGATGTCTCCTGGCAAAAATCCAATATCCTTATTGCTCAATGGAACTATGGGACGCGCAAGATAGATCTGCTTAAAGTCTCGTCGTTGTTCTAATGCACTGGCTAATGCAAGGAGCGTTTTCCCTGTACCAGCTACTCCACTGATTGAAACTAATTTCACATCAGGATTCATCAGGGCATGTATGGCAAATGTCTGCTCTGCATTGCGTGGTTTTATACCACTCACAATTCTTTTTTCTACCAATTCCATAAGG
>JAHEMV010000001.1:6557-41199 GCA_024643455.1 Cytophagales bacterium | reverse complement strand
GCATGCTTCCCGATCCATCAAGTAAAAAGAGAATCCTTGTTTTTTCAGGTAGCTTTTGTTGGGGAGTCTGGGCATATATCCAACCTGAACAGATGCTTAATCCAATTATCAAAAGTGTACTTTTAAAAAAATGAGCCATTATCCTTCAAAACGATAGTACATATTCCAAAAGTATAAAAATAAGAAAGTCATCCCGAATTCTATCAGAATGACTTTTTTAAAAAGCGTATTACTCTTTATATTATTTCAATATTTGGGCCGTGTGATCATTGGTTTTTACTTTTTCAATGATCTCTTCAATTGTTCCATTTTCATTGATTAGAAAAGTAAGTCGTGCGGTTCCCATATATTTTCTGCCATACATGGATTTTTCTACCCAGGTGCCATATTTTTCATGAATTACTTTTTCCGTATCTGCTAAAAGAGGAAAAGGCAATTCGAACTTATCAATGAATTTCTGATGTGATTTTTCATCATCGGTGCTGACTCCCAATATATTGTAACCGGCTTTTTGCAATGCCTGGTAATTGTCCCGGAGATTACATGCTTCTGCTGTACAGCCAGGAGTGTTGTCTTTGGGATAAAAATACAATACAACTTTTTTGCCTTTAAAATCTGACAGTTTTACAGGATTTCCCTTTTGATCATTTACTGTAAAATCCGGTGCTTTGTCTCCAACTTTTAAGCTCATAACTTTAATTTATAGTGGTGGAATAAACTTTTTCATTATTAACATTATCCCGGACTTTTAGTTCAAGATTTCCTGAAAAAGGTCTTGATTTATCAAGCTTCTCGGTCCATATAAAGTTTCGTTTTGGATCATAATTCATCAAAACCCATACACCATCTACTTTCAATTCATAATCCTTTATACCGGATAATTTATCTGTGATATAACACGAAAACGATTCCCGGTTTTGCTGGACAATTTTTATATCTGGTGAAATGCTATCCGTAAGTAAGGTGTATTTACCTAGGGTATTGGTCATCAGTTCAAATTTATCACCTACCCATTTACCCCCCTGGTAGCTGAAGTCTTTTAGATTTGTTGAATAATAAGCCGAAACTTTGTCTTTATTGGAATAAGTGAGTTTAGGTTTAAAGATGATTTTCATATTTTTTTTCAGCGGGTATATATCCTCGCTGATTTCAAAAAATTCTTTGTCGCTTGCTAATTCATCCATATAATCTGTTTTCAGATATAGCGTATCAAAGAGTGTTTTTTTATAAAAATGCAGGTCAAATTCTTCTTTATAATATTTGAAATCTGATTCTGACGGGACGGCCATCTCGATTCCCGGATAAATCATTTCTCCGCACAATTCGATCGAATCGGGGAGGCCGGTTCGCAAGTCCCAAAGATAAACGGAGTAGTCATTTACATAATAACTTGATGACAATTCGTAGTTCATCCTGTTGGCATAAATATGTGCGAAAAACCCATTGTTTTCTGCTTTCTTGCCCATGAAAATAAACGTATTATCCTGCACCAGTTGACGGGTAGGCTTAAAACTTGCATCGTTTTTTATAGCTGTAACTTTAGGTTGTCCACCTTTAAGTTTGAGTTTCATTATTGTGACATTGCCGTTGATATCCTGCAGGCTGATAACTACCTGATGAACAAGGGTGTCTCTTATAGAAATAATTCCTTTTTTATCATCGGTGGTATAGAAATTAAGTTCGTTGCCATCATCAATATATAGCTTTTGGAAATTTTTATTTTCAAGAGATTTCAAGCCATAATCGCGATAGCATAAGACCTGCCTGGTGATATTAAATGGCATCTTATCTACTGTGATGTCGATGACTTGTCTGTCATCTAAAGCCATCGACAATTTGGGTATTCCGTTTCTGTTGGATACGTCATTTAGTCTGTCGTAACCCATGAATGAAATACCGATTTCTCCATAGACCTCAATGGTTTTGGCTACGGTGTATTCATTTTGCAATCTTGATGGAGTAAATTCAAAAAAGCCGAATTGGTGATCTATTCGGGAATTCCGGTTCATGGTTTTTAAGGCAATTTTCTGTACTGTAGGGCTGATGTTGTCCTTTATTTCACTAAAACCAAAATTCAATGGATTTAAGGGGTATTGTTGTGAATTGCGGATCTCAAAATGCACGTGCGGTCCTGAAGAACTACCGGAATTGCCAGAGAGGGCTATTATATCACCTTTTTTAATTTTAAACATTCCTTTATCAGGAAAAAAGTCAACTGCAAAACTTTTCCTTTGGTACTGTTCTTTGAGCACATAATCGGCAATTTCATCATTAAAATTTTGCAGGTGTCCATATACTGTTGTAGTTCCCAACTGAGGATGAGCGATATACAATGCGTTTCCATATCCTCCTCCATCTACTTTTACACGCGAAACATAACCGTCTGCTGCCGCATATACTTTTAATCCGGATGTGCCACCCGTTTTGATGTCCATGCCGGCATGAAAGTGTACACCCCGCATTTCACCCATTGTGCCAGCTAGATAATTTTGTTGCCCGGGGCGAACTGGAAACATATAGGGATTTTCCTGAGCAGCCAGATTCAGTGAGCATACACAAAAAAAGATTAGTAGAAGACCTTTATTTAATTTCAACATCCAATAATTTTTCATCCTCAATAAAAGCTTCCAACTTATTTCCTATTGCAATTGGTCCTACGCCTTTTGGCGTGCCTGTAAAAATAATGTCTCCTTTTTTTAACATGATAAACCTGGAAATGTATGCGATGATTGTTTCAAAATCAAAAAGCATCAGTGAAGTATTGCCTAGTTGTTTTTGCGCACCGTCCAGTTTCAGGCTAAAGTTTAGATTTTTGATATCTGGAAATTCGGTTTTATCAATAAACTTTGAAATGGGAGCAGATCCATTGAATCCTTTTGACAGGTCCCATGGTAGTCCTTTTTCTTTTGCTTTGTCCTGTAGGTCACGGGCGGTAAAATCAATTCCAATTCCAATGGCATCAAAATAGTTATGGGCAAACTTTCGATCTATATATTTACCATGTTTGCAAATCCGCAATAGGATTTCAACTTCATAATGAATGTTTTTCGAAAAGTCAGGATAATAAAATGGCGCATTATTTTGCAGCAAAGCCGTCTCCGGTTTGGTGAATATCACCGGTTCCTCAGGACGCTCATTATTTAATTCTGCGATATGGGCGGCATAATTTCTGCCAATTGCCAGGATCTTCATGTTTTTAGCTTAAGGGCCGAAATTATAAAGCCTTATTGTACAAATAAAGCGATTGCATGAAATTTTTAAAAATTACTTTCATTTTAAAGATTCAATTGCCAATTCAAATGATATCACTTTTATTTGCATTAATTTTGCGTTTAAAATAGCTAGCATGAAAAAGATACTTTTCGTTTTATTCATAACCTTTATAGGATACAATTGTGCAACGGTTCCATTGACAGGAAGAAAGCAACTTTCACTAATTCCCAATAGTGAGATATTGCCCATGAGTTATGATAACTATAAGACAGTGTTGGATAGTGCTAAATTATCTTCAAATAAGCAGCAAACTGAAATGATAAAAACTGTTGGTCAAAAAATCCAAAAAGCAGTTGAGGAATTTATGTCGCAGAATAATTTATCAGGCCAACTTAAAGGATACTCCTGGGAGTTTAATCTCATTGAATCGAATGTAGTCAATGCATGGTGTATGCCTGGAGGCAAAGTGGTTTTCTATACCGGTATTTTACCTATATGTCAGGATGAAAAAGGTGTAGCGGTTGTCATGGGTCATGAAGTAGCGCATGCTATTGCCAATCACGGTAGTGAACGGATGAGTCAGGGATTGGTGCAACAAATGGGAGGTGTGGCCCTCGATGTTGCTTTATCCCAAAAACCGGCAGAAACCAGAGCGCTTTTTGGAACTGCATATGGAGTTGCATCTAACTATGGAGCGATGCTTCCATTCAGCAGGCTTCAGGAATCAGAAGCTGATAAAATGGGCTTAATTTTCATGGCTATGGCTGGGTACGATCCTCGCGAAGCGCCAATATTCTGGGAACGAATGGCAGCTCAAAGCGGAGGAGGTGCACCACCGGAGTTTATGTCTACTCACCCATCGCATAGCACCAGAATCAAAGAATTGAATGAGCAGATTCCTGAAGCATTGAAATATTATAAGGAGTAATCAATCACTTTCAAAAAGTCTCACTTACAAATTTATGCTTTTATTATAAACTGATTTTCAGAAGGATATTCAAAGATTTCAATCTAACCTTTGAAAAATCGGCCACTTCTAAAGGCAACAGCCAAGCCAGCTGGAATCTCTGTTTCAGCTTGAATAACCTTTGCACGGGCTTCCTGGACTTTAGCCAGCATTTCCTGCTCCAGCGCAACTGCCATTGCGCGTCGCTCTTCTGCTTTTGCATTTGCGATGTTAAGATCGGCCATGGCCTGGTCTATTTGTAGTTTAGCTCCGATGTTTCTGCCGATGTTGATGTCAGCGATATCAATGGAAAGGATTTCAAAAGCAGTTCCCGAATCCAAACCATTAGCGAGTACTTCTTTTGAGATTTCTTCCGGTTTTTCCAGGACTTCCAAATAATATTGCGTTGTTCCGATTTTGGATATTATTCCCTGACCAACTCTTGCTTTGATAGTTTCTTCACCTGCACCTCCAACTAATTGCTTTATATTGGTCCGCACCGTGACGCGAGCATCGGCAATTACCTGAATTCCATCCATGGAAACTGCTGTAATTGACGGAACAATAATAATATAAGGGGTGACCGAAACTTGCACGGCATGCAGTACATCGCGACCAGCAAGATCGATAGCGGCAGCTTGCTGATAATTCATGTCGAGATTAGCTTTGTCGGCAACAATTAATGCTTTTATCACATTCACAAGGTTGCCATGAGCCAGGAAATGTGTTTCTAATTTTTGTGAGGTGACATCTAATATCCCAGCTTTAGTCGCCAGGATCAGCGATTTTACGATTAGGCCTGGAGGCACTTTTCTAAATCGCATAAACACCAGATCAACCAAATTTACCTGAACTCCGGAAAAAATAGCCGTAATCCATAATCCTATAGGAATGAATTGAAAAAAGAACCAGGAACCTATCAAAATGGCACCTACGATAATAAGCAAATTTAACGGCATATTTCAAGTATAAAATGAGCGGCTAAGTTACGCCATTTTAATTATCTAAAGTCTAAATATCAGGTTTAGTTTTCTTTTTTGAATATATCTGAATTCTGACCTTCAGGGTTTCTTTATGCTTAAATGAGAGATTGTTCTCAGCACTGGCCAGCGAATAGATAGTGTTGCTGAAATTTTATGTGATGATGAAACTGGTTAGAATAAAATTATTAAAGTGATTTCATCCGAATGAAAGGTATTTGGTTTTGCATTTCCAGAATATAAATGCTTGAATCGAGTAAAGATTAAAGGGTATAATTGTGTTATAAATGTTTTAAAGGTTAATTTCAAGATATCTAACTATTAACTAAACCTTGCATTGCCATTCGATTCATTATCAGGCCTTTCTAAACCGTTTGACGTCATCATAATAGGTGGAGGATTAGCAGGTTTAACGTCCGCGATTCATCTTTCAAAATATTCTATTTCCGTATTACTGTTAGAGAAAAATACATATCCAAAGCAAAAAGTCTGTGGTGAGTATGTATCCAATGAAGTATTGCCTTATTTACGATCCCTGGACATTGATCCATTTTCTCTTGGTGCAAAAAAAATAGATAGGTTTGAACTAAGCACATCTAAAAACAACATCATATCCTCGCCATTGCCATTAGGTGGATTTGGGATTAGTCGATATAAATTTGATTATGCTATGGCCGAAAAAGCAAAAGCCAGTGGTGTAAAACTAGTCCATGAACAAGTCATTGATATCCATTTTCACAAAGAAAAATTCACTATTATCACAAAACAAAAATCGGTCTATATGTCCAGTATAGTGATTGGTGCATATGGAAAACGATCGGCAATTGATGTCAAATTAGATCGTAGTTTTATCAGGAGGAAATCCCCTTTTTTGGCCGTCAAAACACATGTCTCCGGTGATTTCGCCGATAACTTAGTCGCACTGCATAATTTTGCTGGCGGGTATTGCGGAGCGTCAAAAGTCGAAGATAATACCATTAATTTATGCTACATCACCAGTTTTGATTCTTTTAAAAAATATAAAAGCATTGATGATTTTCAAGAGCAGGTTATCTTTAAAAACAAGCACCTAAAAAATATTTTTGAACAAACTATACCGGTTTTTAAGACTCCTTTGACGATAAGTCAGATTTCCTTTGCTGCAAAAACTCCTGTAGAACATCACATACTGATGTGCGGGGATACGGCAGGGATGATTCATCCGTTATGTGGAAACGGAATGAGCATGGCCATCCGAAGTGCACAAATGGTTTCAAAACTGATAATTAACTATTTCAATGATGAAATTAAATCAAGGGATGAATTGGAAAAAGCCTACTTTAGGGAGTGGAATAAGGAATTTAAATTTCGTTTGCATGTGGGGCGATTCATCGCAAGATTATTTGGTTATACTAATTTGGCGGAAGTAGTATTATTATTGTTAAAATTGTTCCCCGTCCTTCTGCCAAAGATAATACAACTCACACACGGCAAACCAATGCAGGCAAAATGAGTCTATTTGCAGATACTACATACCGAGCGGATAAAAGTGAATTAATGGATGATTTCTCCATAGGTGGGGAAGTGTTGCATGACACATTGGATAAGCTGGCGATCATCAATAAATGGCTGGGAGGGAATAGGGTAACTATCCAGGGGCTTAAAAAACTGTTAAAAGATCATCCAAAAGAAAAATCGTTGACCCTGATTGACTTGGGTTGTGGAGGAGGAGATATTTTACGAGAGATTGCTGAATTTGGAAAAAAGGAAGGATATAATTTTAATTTGATTGGTATCGATGCGAATAAAGATGCAATAGATTATGCTGCTAAATTATCACAGTTATACCCTGAGATTGTCTATGTACATTGCGATATTTTTTCTGAGGAATTTAAAGCAATGGAATATGACATTGTTTTATCTACTTTATTTCTGCATCATTTTACTGAGGCACAGCTCGTAAAATTTTTGTCTATGGTGTTAAATAAAGCTTCTATTGGAATTGTAATTAATGATTTGCATAGGCATGGGATTGCATACTTTTTATTCAATATATTGTGTATTACAATCAAAAATAAAATGGTAAAAGAGGATGGATTGACATCTGTTTTGAAGGGATTTAAACGTAGTGACTTAAAAAATATAACAAAAGAAATCGGAGCAAAAGCTCAAATCAGGTGGAAATGGGCTTTCCGGTTTCAATGGATTATTCAACAAAAGTAGATGAGTGTTAAAATAACTGCCGTTGCCAAGCAACTGCCAAAATATACGAGATCAACAAAGGATATCCTACCCTATGTCATGGACTGGATGTCCGGGCAGGAAATGCGGTTTCAACGTAAAGTGCTTAAGATTTTTGAAAATGCGGGGGTAGATCAGCGTTATTCTATCATGGATGCTCAAGAAGTATTTCAAAGCACGTCATTTGAAGATAAAAATGATATTTATTCAAGGGAAGTTATTAAACTGGCCGAAAGTGCACTTCAAAAATCGCTAACTAAAGCAAAACTCCAACCAAAGGATATCGACTTTATAATTACTGTAAGCTGCACGGGAATCTTGATTCCTTCATTGGATGCTTACCTGATCAATCGATTAAAAATGAAACAGGATATTGTGCGTTTGCCTGTCACTGAAATGGGATGTGTGGCAGGAGTATCCGGCATTATTTATGCAAAAAATTTCCTCAAGGCAAATCCAAATAAACGTGCCGCCGTAATTGCTGTCGAATCTCCAACAGCCACTTTTCAACTAGAAGATTATTCTATGGTCAATATTGTGAGCGCGGCTATTTTTGGAGATGGAGCCGCAAGCGTTATTGTTTCTTCGTATGAAGATGAAGAAGGGCCAGAAATCATTGACGAAGCCATGTATCATTTTTATAATGCAGAACATTTAATGGGTTTCAAACTCCGAAATACTGGTTTGGAAATGGTGTTGGATAAAGCTGTTCCGGAAACGATAGCAGAGCACTTTCCACAGATCCTAACTCCTTTTTTAGCACATAATAATTTGATGATCGAAGATGTGGATCACTTAATTTTCCATCCCGGAGGAAAAAAAATTGTGCAAACCGTCGAAGACCTATTTGGAGCATTGGGTAAAAATGTTGATGACACAAAAGAGGTATTAAGGTTGTACGGGAATATGTCCAGTGCCACAGTATTGTATGTGTTGGAGCGTTTTATGGACAGAATTAATTCAAAAGGAGATATAGGTTTGATGTTGAGTTTTGGGCCTGGTTTTTCAGCACAACGTATTTTATTAAAATGGTAAAAGAGTTTCACGGTAAAAATTATTGGGCGATTATATTAGGAGGCTCAAGCGGGTTAGGTTTTGCCAGCGCAAAAAAATTAGCATCACATGGGTACAACATCTGTGTAGTGCACCGCAATTCCAAAGCGCAGATGGATGTAATTCAAAACGATTTTGAACGTATAAAAAAGGAAGGTATACTATTCAAATCATTCAATGCTGACGCGATAAATACAGCCAAAAGGAGTGAAATCATTGAAGAATTAAAGCTGTGCTTGGGAGATAAGGGTCGAATTCGTGTACTGGTGCACAGTATTGCCAAAGGTAATTTAAAACCCATGATTGCTCAGGATATAGCGATCTTGCAAAACGATGATTTTAATTTAACCATCAATGCCATGGCAATCAGCTTGTATGATTGGACCAGGGAGCTTTTTGATGCCAGTTTATTTGCACAAGATACCCGAATCATTAGTTTTACCAGTGAGGGTAATTCGAAAGCTTGGAAAAGTTACGCTGCAGTTTCTGCTGCCAAAGTGACCCTTGAAGCGATCACCAGAAATATTGCCCTGGAGTTTGCACCATTTGGGATTCGGGCCAATTGCATACAGGCCGGAGTAACAGATACTACTTCGTTGCGCGTAATTCCGGGAAGTGACAAAATAATCGAGCAAGCGCTTTTACGTAATCCTTTCAAGCGGCTCACTACCCCTGAGGATGTGGCAAACGTCGTATATTTATTAAGTAGAGATGAAGCATCATGGATAAATGGCAGTATTATTCAAGCCGATGGTGGTGAACACATTTGCTAATTTTATCCAGCTTAGATTACTATGGATTTATTACTAAACAATTGATGACTAGTGAAGAGATTATAGCACTATTGCCCTATAAGGAGCCATTCTTGTTTGTGGATGAGCTCTCAAACATTTCTGATAAAGGAATTACCGGAGCATACACATTTCATAAAAGTGCTTTTTTTTATCGTGGTCATTTCAAAAATAACCCCATAACCCCTGGAGTTATCCTGACTGAAACAATGGCTCAAATTGGAGTGGTCTGCCTGGGGATTTATTTGATGAATGAAATGGTCACTGGAATAAATAAATTTCAGATAGCACTAACATCAAATCAAATTGACTTCTTTTTACCTGTATTTCCCGGTGAAAAGGTCATTGTCATTTCTGAGAAGGAATATTTCCGATTCGATAAATTGAAATGCAAGGTGAAACTGTTGAATTCAAAAAATGAACTGGTATGCAGGGGAACCATATCCGGTATGATTAAACAAAAAGAAAATGCATAGAGTCGTTATTACTGGCCTTGGTGTGGTCGCTCCAAATGGTGTAGGGACGAGTGCATTTACTAACTCCATAAAAAATGGAGTTTCTGGAATTTCTTTTCATGAAAAACTCAAGGAGTTGAATTTTTCCTGTTGCATTGGAGGTATCCCTCAAATTTCTGATGAGATACAAGCACAATACCTTACTCCATTGCAACTACGAGGATTTAATAGTTCCGGCATTTTATACGGTTGCATTGCCGGTATGGACGCCTGGAAAGATGCGGGTTTTGACATTGATGCGAATAGCGAACTCGACGTGGATAGTGGAGCCGTATTTGGAACAGGTACTTCTGGGATCGAAAAGTTTAGAGAAGCAGTGTATTTGTTAGATGACAAACAAGTACGACGATTGGGCAGCACGGTTGTTGTGCAAACGATGGCAAGTGGTATAAGTGCTTATTTAGGAGGGATATTAGGTTTAGGAAATCAGGTTACGACTAATTCATCGGCATGTACTACCGGTGCCGAAGCACTGATCATGGGTTTTGAGCGTATTCAAAATGGAAAAGCAAAACGAATGTTAGTCGGCAGCTGTAGCGATGATGGCCCATATATCTGGGGAGGATTTGATGCAATGCGTGTGATGACCTATAAGCATAATGATTCGCCTGAACAAGGCTCAAGACCCATGAGTGCTACAGCTTCGGGGTTTGTTCCAGGAAGTGGGGCTGGTGCCCTTGTTCTGGAATCGCTAGAGAGTGCCAGAGATCGAGGGGCATCAATTTATGCAGAAGTCCTCAGTGGAGCCATTAATTCAGGTGGGCAACGAAATGGAGGTACCATGACTGCTCCAAACGCAGCCTCCGTGCAGCGGTGCATTGTGGAGGCCATTGAAGGTGCTGGAATGACAGCTCAAGATATTGACGTCATAAACGGGCATCTAACTGCTACTTCAAAAGATGCCTTGGAAATTGAAAACTGGACTAATGCGTTGAACAGGAGAGGAAATGATTTTCCCTATATAAATTCATTAAAATCCATGGTAGGGCATTGTCTTGCTGCTGCAGGATCTATCGAATGTGTCGCCACTGTCCTTCAGTTGAAAGATCAGTTTGTATTTCCCAATCTGAATTGTGAAGACGTGCATCCAGAGATTTTGACCTTGATTGATGAAAATTGCATCCCCAAAAAAAGCATCAAAAAACCATTAAAAATTGCTGCAAAAGCAAGTTTTGGATTTGGCGATGTAAATGCCTGTATTATTTTTAGTACCTTTTCAGCATAAGTAAGAAGCATGGAAAAAGAAGATATAATTGATAAGTTGAAGAAGATCGTTCTCCCATACATACAGGATGAAGAAGCCTATACAAATCTGTCTGAGGAAACTCAATTTATCCGGGATTTGAAAATTAATTCAGCAAATCTGGTTGACGTAATATTAGATGTGGAGGATGAGTTCGATATTAAAATAGAGAATGAAGAAATGGAAAAAATGACATCTGTGCAGGCAGCTATGGATATCATCATCTCAAAGCTTAATGCTGTATGATCGGCAATGATATCGTTGATTTGACTTTTGCTTCATCCGGAAGGCATTGGAAAAGCCAGCGCTTTTTGGATAAAATTTTTTCCTTTGAAGAACAAGAAGTGATTGCCAAAGCAGACAATTCTTTTCGCACGTTATGGTTGCTATGGAGTATGAAGGAAAGCGCTTATAAAATTCATGTTCGGCAAAAGGGTAAATCTTTTTTTGCACCCAAAAAAATACTTTGTCAAATCCATTCGAAAACAGAAGGTCAGGTAATCATCGAAAATAATCCATGTCACACGTCTTCACGAATTACCGATAAATATATTTATACAGTTGCCCGATCTAACACTACTGGCACAATGATAAGTAGGTGTGCCAAATCAATGAAGTCCGATTATACTTCACAGCACAACGAGAGTTATGATTCTGTATTAAACGTTTTTGCAGATAAATTGAATTGCGATCAGGAAAATTTGGCGATCCACAAAAATGAAGCAGGTGTACCTATGCTATATAAAAACAATAAAATGCAAATTATACCATTTTCTATTACGCATCATGGGCAGTATTATGGTTATGCGCTGGATATGTCATAATCCAAACCGGCTAGCTACTCTGTTGTAAAGATTTTGAAAATTAGTCCTTTTAAGAAAGACATTAAATCTCAGATTGTTGGGCAAGTATTTTCTTCAATCCATCCAAATTTCCCTGCAAAATCACTTTTACATCGGCATCTTCCGTATGCCCAAGAATACCATACGGGCCATTAAATCCTTTTTCTTTCAGTATTTGAATCATTTCGCGCTCTTTATCTCCAGTGCCAATAGGTAGTATTTTGGGCCCTTCGACCCTCATTCCATCCAAATTAACAGCCCATAAGTATGGCATCATTATATCCACTAATTCAGGGTACTCGCCAAGGAGTTCATGGGCGTGATGGAAATTAAAAATAATTCCCAGGTTCTGATCAGGAATTGCTTTGATCAGTCTGACTTCATTGATCGGGTTGCCAAACCATCCGCCATGATTGTACAGGCCAATTTTGCCACCGAATGGTACAACACGCTTGCTGAGGTATCGGATCATTGCTTCGGCTTTTACCATACAGGAATCGTCAGATAAATTGCCAAAATAAGCTTCGGATATTCCGATCCAGAGTTGCGTTTGAATTCCCGAATCTTCCATGATTTGAAATACCTGCTCATTATCCGGAGATAATTTGCCTACAGTATCGGCAACGTCAATCCACATCCATACTGCCTCGATATGGATATTATTTTCTTTCGCTAATTGAAACTCAGCAGCCATCTCGGGGAGGTGTTCGTGTCGCCAATCATAGGCATAGGAAGTGAAACCCAGCGTTTTCAGCATATCTATCCGTTCTGTGGGTGTTCTATGTTGGTTGTCAAAAGGCACAATGCACCAGGCATACAAATTATTCATATCCAGTGAAGTGTCTTTTTTTGTCGTACACACATTTAATCCTAAAGTAAAAATTATAAATAAAACGAGGAGTGATAGTTGATTTCTCATGAAAAAAAATTGAATTGTTTTAAAAATGTATTTTAGTTTTTCTGTTATGCAAAAGATCGCGATGTTATCTTCCAAACATCTTCATAGATCTTGCTGATTACTAAACTAAGCAATTAATTTGAAGAACGTGATTTTTATTTGATCGGTATTTATGGATCTAAAGTTTGATAATTTTTTGTTTTGAGTCCATAAAAGAGGTGTGGCACAAATAAACTGACTAATTCCAGATTATTGATAGTCATCAAAATAGATCATGGATTTCTAACTACTCATCTTGCAGATTTTGGATTATTCCTTCCAGTTCGGCATTCGTATCTTTTAGCTTAGCTTTGCATTGTTTGATTAGTTCAGCAGCTCTTTTCACCATCTCTGATAGTTCATCGATATCCGATTCTTCATTTTCTATTTTTTGAACAATCAACTCGATTTCCTCCAATGCTTTTTTATAATTGAATTTCTTAGTCGTCATTTTTAATTTTTTTTGATGTAACAAAAGCACTTTCCAATTCCATGTTTTTGGTGATAGTAGTTATTTTTGTGCCTTTCTTGAGTTCGTTAATTTTATTGATATTCACACCATCGATCAACGTAAGCGTATAACCACGTTTCAATACATTTTTAGGATCAATAATTTCTATTTCCTTTTGAATATGTAAGAGAGATTCATATTCATGGTTAATAATTTTAAATGGGTTTTTGGTCAATTTCGCACTGAATCCATCCAAATGTTGTTCATGGAATTTGAGCATATTTTGTTGCGAAAATAATAAATGATGCTTCACACCATTCAACTTCAAGTTTTGTTCATAGAGCAGGCGTTGAACATTTCGTTGAAAACGATTACAAAACTGATCAAGCTCGAGAAGTTCTTCTTCAATTGATTCTTCAAGCTTGTTGGTTATTTTAGCAAACTGTTCATTCAGAAGTAATTCAAAATACTGAGCGCCAGAAATAATGAATTCTGCGACAGCAGTAGGTGTTTTCATTTTGGTATGAGCAACAAGATCAGCAATCGTCTCATCACGTTCATGGCCAATTCCTGTAATTACAGGTATGGGAAATTGAGCAATATGGCTTGACATTTCGTATGAATCGAAACAATCAAGGTCAACTGAAGCACCTCCACCCCTGATAATTACCAATAAATCAAAATCGTCTATTCGTTCAAAAACACGAAGCATCGAGGCAATTATTGATGCTTCCGCTTTATCGCCTTGCATGGTGGAATTGAACAATTCAATATTAAAATGATAGCCGAAACCGTTACCAGAAAGCTGGTTGGCAAAATCTCCAAATCCGGCTGCTGACTCACTACTTATCACAGCAATATTTTGGGAAATAATTGGGAGCGATAGTTCTCTATTCAGATTAAAAATTCCGTCTTCGATCAATTGGGCAATGATTTCCTGTTTTCTTTTTGCACGCTCGCCAAGAGTATATTGAGCATCAATATCTTTAATATTCAATGAAAATCCATAGACTTCATGAAATTGAACAGTGGCATTGCAAAGTATTTTCATTCCCGGTTTCAGGCTTTGTCCAGTTATGGTTTCAAACCAGCCACTAAGGTTTCGATAGGTGTACGACCAGATGGTAGCCCTGGACTTAGCTTTGATTTGATTTCCCTCTTTTTCGACTAATTCGAGATAGCAGTGACCGTTTTGATTTTGACGTATTTCACCAATTTCAGCAATGACCCAGTAGGATGGTTCGAGATTTTTAGAAAGTACCTCGCCAATGATTCTATTGAGTTCGAAAAGTGAAAAATGTTCCATAATCCATTTGGAATAAATCCAAATTTATTCAAATCAATGATTAACAAACAAAATTTAAAGCAAACTATTTTTCTTTTTCTTCAGAAAAGGAATGTTGTACATCAGTGAAGCGCCAATATAGCTGTTTGGCTCTAAATTTAAATCTTCGCCAGGCAGAGATACAGGTATGTTGTAATGGTAGGATAATGCAAAAGTGAAATTATTGACGTAAAAATAGACCGGAACAGACAGACTATAATTCATGATGCCAAAGACATTGTTTGAAGTGATTTGATAATCTGTAAATAAATCCTTGTTCTGTTCATAGACTATTTTTTCTAATTGTAAATACCTTAAACGGTTGTGATGCCAAAGATAGGAGACTGCGTTTATACCATATTCATCATTCATAAGCTGCCGGAGTTCAAAACGGGTACGATAGTTCATCTCGAGATATATTGGTGTAATATTGTAGATGTCCGCGTTTCCAAATAAAATGGATGCGGTTGGCATAAATACAAAGCGATCAATAAATCCCCAGTTTTTTTTTGAAAATGTGTACATTAAATTTGCTCTCAAGCGGTGGGCATCTTGCTCACCAAAAAGATAGGAATAATCAGCAGCCAGGGTGAGTTTTCCAACTTCAAAATAGGTCGATGTGTTCAGGCTATTTGTAATCGAATAATAGGCTTCACTACTGTCTGGAATATTATAGAAGTAGTGATCATAGCTTGTGGTGTAAGTCCATTTTTTACTGAATTTCCCTAAATATCCTAATGAAGTTATGGTCGGATTATAATTTGGGTTTAGGTTACTGTTCCAATAACCAGAAACATCAGCAAAAAGTCCGGTCTTGTGGTAGTAAGTAAGTCCTGTTGTAAATCCATGCTGATCGATTCCAAAATTTCTTCCAGCATACGTAATATTGCTGGTGTATCCAAGTCGCATGGAAAGTTGCGAATACCGATA
The DNA here is from genome assembly GCA_024643455.1 of Cytophagales bacterium. GTDB lineage: Bacteria > Bacteroidota > Bacteroidia > Cytophagales > Cyclobacteriaceae > JAAUQL01. The sequence continues at coordinate 25,754 of JAHEMV010000001.1, read as the reverse complement.
ATCGACATTGAGCAAATTATCCAACAATTCCATAATGTCCATAGTGTCAGCTGCAAGCTCCAGTTCCAGTTGATCCAGTAGAACAGAATCGCTTTTTAAATAATAATTGAGCAATGAGTCATAATCGCTAGCCTGAGCATGGATTTTGGGTACAAATTGTACACAAAAAAATAGAGTGATTAATATATGTCTCGTATAATGGTTCAAAACAATTATTTTTTCGGGTAGTACGACAAAACGCTTTCAGGTAGTTTAATGCAAAACTACCGTTTTTATCAATTATTGTTTCTGTCCTTCATCATTTCTCGTCTTTGCATCATTTTTTGATTTTGATCCTGCATCTGACGCTGCTCTTGTATACGGTTTAATAACATTTGCTGAAAATCTTTTTCTGCATTTTTAAGCTTGAAGAGTTGTTGAGTAGAAATCACTTCAGTAAGCCTTTTTGAATATTCCTTTTCAAGGTTCAATTCCTTTTGTTTCATATCCATGGATTTCTGAACAAGTTGTTTGCTTTCTTCCTCACTCATATTTTGCACATCAGCTTGTTCTCGTTCCGTTCGGAATTGTTCACGGATTTCCCGTCGTTGTAAATTGTACTCGCGATATACCGGCCAGAATTTTTCTGCCTGATCTGGCGTTAGTCCAAGTCGCTCTGTAATCAACGCAATTCGTGCGCTTTCGATTTTTTTCATTGCATCCTTGTTTTGGGCAAAGATCCCAAAGGATATGAAAAAGAGCATAAAGAAAATATGTACCCGTTTCATGTTACTTTTTTTAATATCTATAATAAATCATCTTCAATTCCGTATTCATCCATCAATGCATCGATATCCTTTTCATTGATTTGCATTTCCTGCATAATTGGATCCTGATCATCAAAATCTAAATCTATGATTGCAAAATCGATTTCTTCAATTATTTCATCAGTAGTAATATCCGTAGTTTGAAGATAAGCGACCAAATCATCTGAACTCACCTGGGCAAGAATCTCTTCTGCAGTTAGTGTCGAATTGCTAAACCTTGGCACCCCGAAGTAAATCACCAGCAACAAAGCTATTGCTATTGGACTGGCGATTTTATAGGCCAGATTCCAATTGAATAATAAACTAAAAACTGGTTTTTTCTTATATACGCGTGTCTGTATCCTGGTCGGTAACTGATCAAAGTACTTATCAGGGACAGTGTATATATTCTCTTTTTTGATATCTTCCAGTTTCATTTTATTCAATTTAAAACATTAGACATAAACTGTATTAAATGGTTTAATCCGATTTAAGGGATTCTTCAATTTTTTTTACTGCATGATGGTAGCTTGCCTTCAGGCTTCCCACACTTGTTTCAGTGATTTCTGCAATTTCTTCATATTTCAATTCATCAAAATATTTCATATTAAATACCAACCTTTGTTTATCTGGTAATTTCAGCAAAGCCTTTTGTAGCTTTATTTGAATTTCATCTCCATCAACATATGACGAACTATCTAATTTTCTTGATAATTCGTGCTGGACATCATGAATTGGGATAAAAAAACGATTTTTTTTCTTTCGAAGAAAATTTAAGCATTCATTGGTTGCTATTCGATAAACCCAGGTAAATAATTGAGCGTCTTCTCGGAAGTCATCTATATTTTTCCACACCTTTACAAAAACCTCCTGCACAAGATCATCTGCGTCGTCATGATCAATAACCATTTTTCGGACGTGCCAATAGATTTTCTGTTGGTATTTTCGCACCATCAAATTGAACCCATAGTTTCTGGATTCCGGGTCTTTCAACTTTACGAGTAGCTCTTTGTCGTCCAAGATGCAATCGAATTTGATGGATTAGATGATGCTTTCCAAAAAAGGTTTAATCCCTTAAAATAAATTCCTAAAGTTAATGCAAATAAACCTAAAGGACATTAAAATTGTTAAATAGTCAATTATTATTGTCAATCCACAAAAGCGACACGACCATTAAGCAGTTTGACCGGAAATAAGTTTTTAAAATGCAGTAAATAGAAATATGAAAAAAACAGTGGTTATGGGAGCTAGCCCAAATAAATCGAGATATTCAAACCTTGCATGTATTATGTTGGATCAGGCTGGTTTTGAGTTTGTGCCTGTTGGAATAAAGAAGGGAGAAATACTCGGTAAATCCATCCTTGATCTGCGAGCAAAACCACCAGTAGCTGAAGTGCACACAGTAACAATTTATCTCAATCCGACACATCAAAAAGAATGGTATGACTACATTTTGAGTCTGCATCCAAAACGATTGATTTTTAATCCAGGCGCTGAAAATATGGAACTTGGAGCGATGGCTGGAAAGCAGGGAATAGAGGTAGAATATGCCTGCAATCTTGTTTTGCTAAGTACAGGACAATTCTGAATAATTGCATAGATCAAAATGAAACTATTATGAAGAAAATATTTTCTATTAGAGAGCTGTCTTTTTTGAATTTATTTTAGAATCTAGTGCATAAAAATCATCTAAAAATGAGTATTTTTGCGTCTATTTTGAAAACATGAGCGAAGAAAAAAAGCAAAACAAAGGCGAATATTCGGCAGGTAATATTCAGGTACTGGAAGGATTGGAAGCTGTCAGGAAGCGTCCTGCGATGTATATTGGTGATACGAGTATTAAAGGATTGCACCACATGATTTGGGAAGTCGTTGATAATTCGATCGACGAAGCGCTTGCGGGGTACTGTGACACCATTTCTGTAATCATTCATAAAGATAATTCTGTAAGCGTTCAGGATAACGGAAGAGGCATACCAACTGATATGCATCTAAAGGAAAAAAAGTCGGCGTTGGAAGTCGTCATGACAGTACTTCATGCCGGAGGTAAATTTGATAAAGATACCTACAAAGTTTCCGGTGGATTGCATGGGGTAGGTGTTTCCTGCGTAAATGCCCTGTCTATCATGCTAAAAGCAACAGTGCATCGCAAAGGCATAACGTATGAACAGGAGTATTCTAAAGGTAAACCATTGTACGATGTTAGAGAGTGCGGGAAAACGGATATTAATGGGACTAAAGTTCACTTCAAACCAGATAGTGAAATTTTTACCGTTTTAGTCTTCAATTATGAAACTGTTGCATCAAGGCTTAGGGAGTTGGCCTTTTTGAATTCGGGTATCAAAATAAATCTGGAAGATGAACGTGAACAAGATGATGATGGAAAAAACAGATCGGATATTTTCTTTTCTGAAGGGGGCCTGAGGGAATTCGTTGAATATCTGGATAGCAATAGAGAAAAATTAATTAGCCAGTGTATCTACATCGATACGGATAAAGGGAATATGCCAGTCCAGGCTGCATTGAGCTATAATAAGTCTTATACGGAAAATGTAGTTTCTTATGTAAACAATATAAATACCATTGAAGGAGGAACGCACGTAGCAGGATTCCGAAGAGCATTGACCAGAACTTTGAAATCCTACGCGGACAAATCTGGTTTGTTGGATAAAGTGAAAATAGAGATTAGTGGAGATGACTTCCGTGAGGGTCTGACTGCCGTGATATCGGTAAAAGTACAGGAACCTCAGTTTGAAGGTCAAACTAAAACTAAGCTTGGGAACTCAGATGTAATGGGAGCCGTTGATACGGCCGTTGGAGAAGCCCTGAATATTTATTTGGAGGAAAATCCAAAAGAAGCCAGGATTATCGTACAAAAGGTCATTCTTGCTGCCCAAGCACGCCATGCTGCAAGGAAAGCCAGGGAAATGGTGCAGAGGAAAAACGTGTTGAGTGGCACAGGTCTTCCAGGAAAATTGGCTGATTGTTCTGATAATGATCCAATTGTTTGCGAATTGTATCTGGTAGAAGGTGATTCTGCCGGGGGTTCAGCAAAACAAGGCAGGGATCGTGGGTTTCAGGCTATTTTGCCACTGAGAGGTAAAATATTGAATGTCGAAAAAGCCCAGGAGCATCGTATTTATGATAATGAAGAAATCAAGAACATGATCACTGCGCTTGGTGTGAGTTTCGGGACTCCTGATGACGACAAAGCATTGAACATGGAAAAACTAAGGTATCATAAAGTGATCATCATGACCGATGCCGACGTGGATGGTAGCCACATCAGGACGTTGATTTTGACATTCTTTTTCCGATATATGAAGGCATTAATCGAAAATGGGTATTTATATATTGCACTTCCTCCATTGTATTTATTAAAGCGTGGTAAGACAGAGCGATATTGTTGGAACGAAGCGGATAGAGAAAGAATTATTGCTGAATTAGCGCAGGACGGTAAAGAAGAGTCAGTTGGAATTCAGCGATATAAAGGTCTTGGCGAGATGAATCCCGAGCAATTGTGGTCCACAACCATGGATCCTGAGCGGAGGAGTTTAAAGCTGGTAACAATAGAATCCGCCGCCGAAGCAGATCATTTGTTTTCAATGCTTATGGGCGATGAAGTAGCTCCAAGGAGGGAATTCATTGAGTCCAACGCAAAATATGCAAACATAGATATATAATAGTTTCTGGACATATCAAAAATTAGGGTTTATGGATATGGACCCTATTTTTGTTTATAAATAAAAGAATATGGTAGTGACTGATCGCACAACAACTCAAATAGGAAGGAGTAATTTTATAAGTCGGGATTTAAGCTGGTTAAAATTTAATCAACGGGTTCTGGATCAGGCAAAAAAACCTGAACTAAATTTTTTCGAAAAGCTAAAGTTCATGGCCATCACTTCCTCAAACCTCGATGAATTTTTTATGATTAGGGTTGGTAGTTTGTATAACTACCTCGATTATAGCAAGGAGCGAATTGACTATTCGACACTTCGGGAGATTCCTTTCAAAAAGAAATTATTTTTGGAAATACGTGAGTTTTTTAAGGAGCAGACTACTCACTATATCGATGAAATCCGGCCCAATTTCAAAAAGAATGGCTTTGAAATATTAAGATTTAATGAGTTAAAGGAAACAGAAAAAGGGAAAGTAAAGGATTACTTTAAAAAGACCATTTTTCCGATGCTCACGCCGATGGTTTTTGATAGCTACCATACATTTCCAATGTTGGTAAACAAACTCTTAATTTTTGGAGTGGTAACAATAGATCAGCGTGATGAGATCGAAAAAAGAAGGTTGTCGTTTATTCAGATTCCGACTAATCTTCCACGTTTTTTCGAGATTAACAGAGAAGATCAACTCGTTTTTGTGACCATAGAAGAAGTTATTCGTACTTTTATTCATAAGCTATTCAGAAATATTAGTATTGAATCCGTCAATCTTTTTAGAATTACCAGAAATGGCGATTTTACACTTGATGAAAGTGATGACATTGACGTAAATTTCCTTGAAGAACTCCGTCGAAAACTAAAAACTCGAAAGACAGGTAGAGTTGTACGTATCGAAGTCGATGAGAATCCCAACAACTGGATGATCAGGGTACTGAAAAATCGATGGGACCTTGAAGATGAAAATATTTTTGAGGTAGGAGAGACCAATTTATTTGACTACACCGCTTTTTGGCAAATAATCAAGCACCGGGAATTTAAAAATAAAGTACCCAAGCTCCATCCTCCTGTAAAACCAATTTCTATGCTAGATATTGGGTCAGAGGAAACCATCTTTGAAATTTTAAAAGAGCGGGATGTGCTATTGCATCTTCCTTTTAACAGCTTTGAACCGTTGCTTGAATTACTTGAAAGTTCTGCTGAAGATCCGAAAGTACTTTCTATTAAAATCACCATTTACCGACTTGCTGATGATTCACGAGTTACAGCAGCTTTATTAAAAGCCGCTGAAAATGGAAAACATGTTTCCGTACTTTTTGAAGTAAAGGCACGATTTGATGAAGAAAACAATTTGAGAGAAGCAAAAAGGTTGCAGGATGCAGGTTGCTTTGTGATTTATGGAATCCAGGATGTAAAAACACATACTAAGCTTTTATTGATTGTAAGAAAAGAAGGTGAAAAAGTGACAAGGTATGTCCACATGTCCAGTGGCAATTACAATGAAACTACTTCAAAACTATATACAGACTGGGGAATTATGACATCCAATGAGATCTATGCTCACGATGTATCTGAGTTTTTTAATGCCATTACAGGGCATTCTATCCCCAGGATATATAAATATTTGCTCACTGCTCCTAAAGATATGAGGGTTCAAATTGTCAACCTGATCAAAGCAGAGACGCTAAATGCAAAGAAGGGATTGAAGAGCGGTATTATCATAAAAATAAATTCACTGCAAGACAAGGAAACGATCAAAGAACTATACAAAGCTTCTCAAGCCGGTGTTCCTGTTAAACTTATTGTTCGGGGAATATGCAGTTTACGTCCAGGCAGGAAAGGCTTAAGTGAAAATATTGAGGTGATATCCATTGTGGGAGAGTATTTAGAACATTCCAGGATTTATTATTTTCACAACGATGGAGATCCTAAAATTTATGGTGGGAGTGCGGATATTATGGTTCGCAGCTTTGATAGAAGGATCGAATCACTATTTATGGTCATCGATCCGCTGCTTAAAAAACAGGTAATGAATATTCTTAATTACAATTTGAAAGATAATGTAAATGCTTATAGGATGAAGGAGGATGGAACGTATGAAGTGAAAATATCTGATCCAGAAACAGAATATAACGTTCATAAAAAATTCTTTGCGGTGACTAAGGAGGAAATAGAACAAGTTGAATTGATATAATTATTGGAGATTTAAATGATCTCAAGTGGGAATAGTAATATTTCAATAGTAATAAAATATATTTGCTAAACTTATCCAGAAAGACTGAGGGATCGGGCCCTGAGATGTCTTGGCAACCTGGTCAAAGGTGCCAATTCCCGCTTGGAAAACCAAGAAAGATAAGCATCTCGCCTATATTCTTAAGATTCTACTGGGAAGTAAAAACAATCAAAACAATATTAAATTGAACGACATTAAATCAATTTTAAAAGAAAGAATACTGATTCTGGATGGTGCAATGGGTACTATGATCCAAAATTATAAACTTTCAGAAGAAGACTTCAGAGGAGAACGTTTTAAGGATCATTCAAGTTCTTTAAAGGGGAATAATGATATATTGGTTCTCACCCAACCGGATATTATAAAAGATATTGAACGCGAATATCTACGTGCTGGAGCAGATATATTGCTTACCAACACATTTAGTGGTACATCCCTCGGTCAGGCAGATTATAAAACTGAATTGGTTGTTTATGATCTAAATTTTCAGGCTGCCAAAATCGCAAAAGAGGTAGCCAAGGAAATTACGGATCAAAATCCATTAAAGCCTAGATTTGTTGCTGGATCACTTGGACCTACAAATAAAACAACATCGCTTTCACCTGACGTTAATGACCCAGGTTACCGTGCCATTACTTTTGACCAATTGGTTGACATTTATAAAGAACAGGCAGGTGCCCTTCTGGATGGCGGAGTTGATTTACTAATGGTTGAAACCATTTTCGATACACTCAATGCCAAAGCAGCACTTTTTGCTATTTCCGGATTGTTTGAAGAACGAAATAAGAAAGTTCCAGTAATGGTTTCTGGGACAATTACAGATGCTTCAGGCAGGACATTATCAGGACAGACAACAGAGGCGTTTTGGTATTCTATTTCACATATGGAGATCCTGAGTATTGGCTTGAATTGTGCCTTAGGAGCTGACATGATGCGAAATTATATCAGGGAGCTATCCAGAATTGCACATGTTCCAATCAGCGTACATCCCAATGCTGGATTGCCAAATGAATTTGGCCAATATGATGAGTCTCCTGAATATACTGCCACAATTCTTGGTGAATTTGCAGCCGAAGGTCTTGTAAATATTGTTGGAGGATGTTGTGGCACAACTCCAGATCATATTCGTGCTATCGCCAATGAAGTGGCACAGTACAAGCCAAGAAAAGTAAACAAATCGGATGGTTTTTTACATCTAAGCGGCTTAGAACCGCTCACAATAAAACCCGATACCATGTTTGTGAATATTGGGGAAAGAACCAATGTTACAGGTTCTAAAATATTTGAGCGTCTAATTAAAGAAGATAAATATGACGAAGCATTAGCTGTGGCATTAAATCAAGTCGAGGGAGGGGCTCAAATTATTGATGTCAATATGGATGAAGGTATGCTTGATTCTGAAGCGGCCATGACCCGTTTCCTGAATCTTATTGCCTCTGAACCAGATATTGCCAAATTGCCAATCATGATTGATTCGTCAAAATGGTCAGTAATCGAGGCGGGATTAAAATGCACACAGGGTAAAAGTGTCGTTAATTCAATTTCACTCAAAGAAGGAGAGGAGGCGTTTAAGCAACGCGCTAAACTTATAAAAAAATACGGAGCAGCAACTGTGGTCATGGCTTTTGATGAACAAGGACAGGCTGACTCTTATGAACGAAGAATTGAAATATGTAAGCGTTCCTATGATATTCTGGTCAGGGAAGTGGGATTTGCAGCGGAAGATATAATTTTTGATCCAAATATTTTAACTGTTGCAACTGGAATCGAGGAGCATAACAATTATGCGGTTGATTTTATTAATGCCACAAAATGGATTAAGAAAAATCTACCAGGCGCAAAAGTTAGTGGCGGAGTAAGCAATGTTTCTTTTTCATTTCGTGGGAATAACCTGGTAAGAGAAGCCATCCATTCTGCATTTTTATACCATGCTATAAAGGCAGGTCTCGATATGGGAATTGTCAATGCTGGAATGATTGAAGTATATGAGGAGATACCTAAAGACCTTCTTGAGCGAGTGGAAGATGTATTACTGAATAGAAGAGATGATGCGACAGAGCGATTGGTTGATTATGCCGAAAAGGTTAAAGGTGCAGGGAAAAAATTAGAAAAAGATGATGTATGGAGAAAATGGCCTGTTGGGAAACGCCTTAGTCATGCATTAATAAAGGGTATTGTTGAGTTTATAGAAGAAGACACTGAACAAGCAAGACAATTGTTTGACCAGCCTATCGAAGTGATCGAGGGACCTTTGATGGATGGGATGAGCATAGTTGGTGATTTGTTTGGAGAAGGAAAAATGTTTTTGCCACAAGTGGTAAAAAGTGCAAGGGTTATGAAGAAGGCAGTGGCCTATTTAATACCCTTTATCGAAAAAGCCAAAGAAGAAGCTGGAGGTGGAAGTGGAGCACAAACTGCGGGGAAAATATTGCTTGCCACCGTGAAAGGCGATGTACATGATATTGGAAAAAATATTGTCGGAGTAGTGTTGGCTTGCAATAACTATGAAATCATTGATCTTGGGGTTATGGTACCTCTGGAAAAAATCCTGGATACCGCTATAAAGGAAAAAGTGGATATTGTTGGTTTGAGCGGATTGATTACTCCATCCCTTGATGAAATGGTGTATGTCGCCAAAGAAATGGAACGACGTAAATTTACCATTCCCTTATTAATTGGAGGCGCTACTACCTCGAGGATTCATACTTCAGTAAAAATAGATCAAAATTATAGTGGTCCGGTTATACATGTTATCGATGCATCGAAAAGTGTACCTGTGGTTAGTAGACTAACTTCTAAAGAAACAAGCCAAAGGGAAGAATTGATAACAGCAATAAAAGTAGAGTATCAACAATTGCGTGAAGATCACGAAAAAAGGAAAGGAGTGAAAAAGTCCATTTCAATACAGGATGCCCGGGCCAAAAAAACGCAAATAGATTGGAGTGGATTCAAGGTTAAAAAACCAAGTTTTTTAGGGAAAAAGGTGATTTTGAACATGGATTTGGGTGATCTTATTCCTTTTATTGACTGGGGCCCATTCTTTATTTCCTGGGAACTCGCGGGGAAGTATCCTGCGATATTGGAAGATGAAATAGTAGGGGAAGCTGCAAGAAAACTTCATGAAGATGCATTGCGACTATTGAATAAAATTGTTGATGAAAAATTATTGGAAGCCAAGGCAGTATTTGGTTTTTTTGAGGCAAACTCTATTGAAGATGATGATGTCATAGTTTATGATTCAAATGCTAATTCAGATCCTAGTGAAAAGATAGCTTTGACAACATTAAATTTTTTGAGGCAGCAAAATAAAAAAGCACCTAATTTACCAAATTATGCTCTCAGTGATTTTATAGCACCAAAAGAAACAGGAAAGAACGACTATATCGGCGCCTTTGTTGTTTCTTGTGGGTTTGGAGCAGATTTATTGGCAAAAAAATATGAGGCAGATTTAGATGACTATAACAGCATTATGGCAAAAGCGCTGGCAGATCGTCTTGCTGAGGCCTTTGCTGAGTATTTACACCAAAAAGTTAGAAAAGAATATTGGGGTTATGTTCCAGACGAACTGCTGCAAAACGAAGAATTGATTAAGGAAAATTATACAGGAATACGGCCCGCGCCGGGTTATCCCGCATGTCCGGATCATCTGGAAAAAAGAAAACTATTTGACTTGCTGGATGTCGAAAAAGAAATAGGCGTCACCTTAACTGAAAGCTATGCTATGTATCCGGCAGCTACAGTTAGTGGATGGTATTTTGCTCATGAAGAGTCACGTTATTTTGGTTTGGGGAAAATATTAAAAGACCAGGTTGAAGATTACGCAAGAAGAAAAGGTATGGGAATTGAAGAAATTGAGAGATGGCTTGCTCCGATATTGGCCTATGATATTTAGTCGTAAGGAGAAAGAAAAATAGATTCTTTTTCACAATATAGGCTCATTAGTTGTTTTGCCTCTGAAAGATTATAGTTACTAGCTATTCTTAAATGGATGCAAGCAGAATCGACCATGTTAAGTTTGATCTCCGCACGAGCCAAATGGTAATAGGAAGCGGCCTCATTGAAAGGTTTGTCAATTAATTCTTTAAATATCAGACTAGCAGCTGGGTAGTTTTCCTTTTTTTCATAAATAATTCCTTTAAAATACTTGGCTGAAAAATTTTGGTTATTTCGATTAATGAGATGGTTGTATAGCGTTTCGGCGCTATCCAGATTAGGTAAAATATACGTGAATATCACTGCTTTTTTAAAAAGAGAACTATCATATGCATGGCTAAACTCTCTTACTTGATTAAAAGCTAAAAGTGCCTTTTGCGGTTCGTTTTTTTCTGATAGGCACATACCTTGCAAATAATGGAATTCTGAAACCAGAGAATCCGTTGGGTCGTAATCCAGTCCTTTTTCAATGTATTTTAAAGCGTAGTCATACTTGTGGAGTTTATGTACTAATATGACAGAGGCTAATGCACAGGCTTCAGCGTTTGTACTACTGATATCCTGCATTGAAAGATCCACATAGTGCAATGCCGAATAATACCTCTCTGCAAAGTAATATGATACCGCCTGTTCATAATTTTTTGTCGAGTTCATCTTTAAAAGATAAACTGGAAATACAATTGCAATGAAAACGATTGCAATAACTGCACCTGTAGCTAAAAGATAATCCTGCTTGCGATATATGACTTTTTCAGGAGTATGGTTATAGTAAAATTGAGGAGGTGGTCTCCTTCTGTCTCTCGTTGCGGTGTTTGTATCAAGTCCCATTTCAACAGGCAATCCTTCGTCATATAATCTTCGTTTTAACGGATCAGAAAGTATTTCGTAGGCTTCAGTAAGTTCAATAAATTTTTTTTCTGCAAGTTGATTATCCGGGTTTTTATCGGGATGATATTGCAACGCCAGCCTTCGGTATGCTATTTTAATTTGTCCACTTGTGGCAGATGAATGAATGCCGAGAATCGCATAGTAATCTGCCATAAGTTGAATAATTTCCAGTAAAACGGATTATTTTATTTTGTATTTTCTGCCAGGTAATGTTTTGACAATCCCACTAAATTCGAGATTTAATAAAATGGATGCCAATTTGTTGAGTGGGATTTGCGATTTCCAACTTAGTTCATCAAGGATCATCCCTTCTGACTCAATTTTTAAAGTTTCTACAATAATTTTTTCTTCAGTAGAAAGCATGGAATAATCATAATATTTATCTTCTTGATTGGTCGTTGTTGCATGTGATTCCCAGTTCATAATGTATTCAATATCTTCTAAGGAAGTCAACAGGTGAGCTTTATTGGTTTTGATCAGGTTATTGCATCCTTCGGAAAAACGCTTTCCAATATCACCTGGTAGTGCAAATACGTCTCTATTATAAGAGTTGGCAATTTCAGCGGTAATCAATGCCCCTCCTTTTATTGCAGCTTCTACGACAATAACCACATCGCTCATTCCTGCAATAATCCGATTTCTGGATGGAAAATAATGGGCCTCTGGTTGGGTGCCGATTTTAAATTCAGATAAAAGCCCACCTTGTTCTACCATTTGCATAGCAATTCCATGATGCATGTTGGGATATATGATATCTAAACCACTTGCCATTACTCCAACTGTATTTAACCCATGTTTAAGAGCAGCCTTGTGTGCGACAATATCAATCCCATATGCTAAACCACTAACGATCAATACTTGATGTGCTACAAGCTTTTCTACAATGTTTTCAGTGAATTCCCTGCCATAACTAGTTGATTTTCGCGTACCCACAATGCTGACGATCTTTGGTGTGTTGATGATGTCTTTGCCGCGATAAAATAGAATAGTTGGCGAGTCCGGGGCATGTTTTAATTTTTTTGGGTAGGTGGCATCTGTAAAAAAAAGAATATCAATATTTTGTTTGATACATTTTTCAATTTCCTTTTCGGCAAGTGTAAAATTTTTAAATGCCAGAATTTTATCTGCAATAATTTGACCGATCCCGGGAATTTTTGAAAGTTGACTTCTATTCTTTTTAAAAATTTCTTTTGCAGAATTGCAGTAACTAATGAGGGTCTTTGCGGTAATATCTCCTATACCAGGAACCATGCTTAAAGCAACCTGATATATTTTTTCATCATCCATGTAATGGATTTGTTAATTATGCAAACTTTGCTCTAATCTCCTGGAGGAAAATTTTAACTCTTTTAAGGCTATCAATAATCTCAATCTTTTCTTTTAGAGCATCATTGCCATTTTTTAGGAGGTCTTTGGCGCCTTGCAGGGTGTAACCTTTTTCTTTTACAAGATGGAATATCAGTTTTACGTTGTCAATATCCTCTCTGGTAAATTGCCTGTTCCCTTTTCTATTCTTCTTTGGGCGAATTATATCAAATTCACTTTCCCAAAATCGAATTAGAGAGGTGGCTACATCAAGCATCTCGGCGACTTCGCCGATCGAAAAATATTTTTTCTCTATTACTTTCTCTTTGTACGGCATAGTTTAAAAATCCTGGTCAAGATAGCTAATATTTCCATAGTCGTCAATAGTAAATTTTAATTCATTGAAATTGGCGTATGTTAATTCCGGGAATTTAAAAAGATTGATCCTTTCATGTTCATTTCTATGCGATTCTGACGTCTTTGAAATATTTAAAAAAGAAAATGAATTTTGTTTTTTATTATATATCAATGAACTGGAGTTAAAGTAAACGATCGAGTTCGTAATTTCTAGTAATGGTTTTAGTATGGCGATTTGGAGTAAGTCTACTGATTGCAACTTTTGAAGTAAAGAACCAGCGCTTGTATGCTTACTCAAAGTGTAGGCCAACTTGGTATATAACGCCAATGTAAGCCATACAAATTTTCTCAAGCAATTCATAAACGGGTGTTAAATTTTAAAAATTATTTTCAGCAAACACGCTGCACTACTGCTAAAAAATTTTAACCTAATGATTCATTTTCTCTTGATGCAAGTTCAAGCAATTTGTCATATTCCTCATCAGTAACATCATTATAAAAGTAATTGACAGGATTTACATGTATATTGTCTTTCCAGACTTCGTAATGGCAATGTGGTGCTTTTGAAAGTCCTGTATTCCCAACATATCCAATGATATCTCCTCTTTTTACAACTTGACCTTCTTTTACAGCAAACTTGCTCATATGAAGATATTTTGTTTCATAACCGTATCCATGATCTATAGTGACCATATTACCTGAGGTTTTAAAAAATTGTGCCCGACTGACTTTTCCATCACCTGTTGCGAAAATAGGTGTTCCTTGTGGAGCTGAAAAATCACATCCAGCATGCATTCTTCTGTATTTTAAAATTGGATGCATTCGCATCCCGTATCCGGAAGCAAGACTTTTCAAATCTTTATTTGCAATGGGTTGTATAGAAGGGATGCTGGCTAACATAGCAGATTTATTTTTTGCCATTTGCAAAATGTCATCATACGATTTTGTCTGAATGTACATATGCTTTTTTAGCTTATCAATATTCTCATATGTGCTGATTACCAAATCTTCACGTTCTATTTTTTCTTCGCGAAGTGCCCTATATCGATCTGTTCCTCCAACACCAGCTTGTCTAATTGTTGATGGGATAGGATCTGCTTCAAAGATTACCCGATAGATATTGTCATCGCGTTCCTGTAGTGCTGTTAACATGCCATCCATTTGCGTAAGATCTTTTTGCATGTCATCATAATATATCTGTAGTTCCTGATTTTCCTTTTTGAGTAGGGAAACTTGTGGGCTTTCGAAATAGGTAGAAGAAATAAAAAGTATTAAAACCGCCAGCACTAGAGATAATGTAAAAATGCCCAGTGAATTAAGGAAAATATCCCATTTGGAGACCCTTATTCGCTCATATTTACACGTTTCAGTATCGTAATAATATTTTATTCTAGCCATTATAAATACTAAGGTAAAAACTTATAATTTTGCGGTGTTTTTTGAAATTATAACAATTTTCGCTAAAAAAGTTAGGTTTACGAATGGCGCAAGTTATAAATATTTTAATATAAAAGACAAAATCAGCCCCTTATTACTAAATTATTCTTAGATGGAAGCAAGAGAGATTAGAGCTAAATTTTTATCATTTTTTAAAGAGAAGGAGCATGAAATTGTGGCCTCAGCACCATTAGTAGTCAAAGATGATCCAACATTGATGTTTACTAATGCTGGGATGAATCAATTTAAGGATTATTTTTTGGGTAATAAAAAAGCTAAAATTAAAAGAATTGCTGACACACAAAAGTGTCTTAGAGTTTCAGGAAAGCATAATGACCTGGAAGAAGTAGGTATTGATACCTACCACCATACCATGTTCGAAATGCTAGGTAACTGGTCGTTTGGTGATTACTTTAAAAAGGAAGCCATTTCTTGGGCATGGGAACTACTAACGGATGTATACAAGTTACCCAAAGACCGAATTTATGCCACAGTATTTGGTGGCGATAAGTCTGACAATCTTGAAACAGATGATGAAGCATTTGATTTATGGAAGGGACTCCTTCCGGAAGATAAAATATTATACGGATCGAAGAAGGATAATTTTTGGGAAATGGGCGACACAGGCCCATGTGGCCCATGTTCTGAGTTACACATTGATCTGCGATCTGATGATGAAATTGCAAAAATTCCGGGGAGGGAATTGGTTAATGCTGATCATCCACAAGTAATTGAAATTTGGAATCTTGTATTTATACAGTTCAATCGTAAAGCCAATGGAGATCTGGAAAATCTACCCGATAAGCATGTAGATACCGGAATGGGGTTTGAGCGATTGGTCATGGCAATTCAAGGGAAAAAGTCAAATTATGATTCAGATGTTTTTACTCCGCTTATTGATTTTGTAGCAAATAAAGCCGGTGTGCAATATGGTAAAAATGATGCAGTTGACATTGCTATTCGAGTGGTTGTTGATCATATTCGTGCTGTTGCTTTTACCATTACTGATGGACAGTTGCCGTCCAATACTGGTGCTGGTTATGTAATTCGTAGAATTTTGAGAAGAGCGGTAAGGTATGGGTTTAATTACCTTGAATTTAAAGAACCTTTCATTTATCAATTATTACCTGTACTGGCAGATCAATTTAAGGATGTTTTTCCGGAGCTCAAAGAGCAACAAGCGTTTGTGAGCAAAGTGATCAAAGAGGAGGAAGCTTCTTTTTTAAGGACACTGGAAAATGGCTTAAAGATATTCAATGAGGCATTTGAATCAGCCAAAAAACAAAATGCAATTAACCCCGTCATTTCAGGAGAGGAGGCCTTCAAATTATTGGATACTTATGGATTTCCGATAGATTTAACGCAACTACTAGCTCGGGAACGAAAGGCTGAAGTCAATATGGACGAATTTAATATTCATATGCAGGCCCAGAAAAACAGATCCCGTTCAGATGCAACACAGGAAAAAGGAGATTGGATTGTAATAAAAGATGATGTCGAAGGGACATTTGCTGGTTATGAATCACTAAACACTAGTTCGCAAATCCTTCGATACAGAGCGATAAAAGAAAAGAAAAGCACGAGCTATCAGATCGTATTGGATAAAACACCGTTTTATGCGGAAAGTGGTGGTCAGGTAGGCGATACGGGGTATCTTGAGGCCAATGGCGAAAAGATTAATATTATTGACACACAAAAAGAAAATGATTTGATCATTCAATATGCTGAAAAATTACCAACAGATTTGACAGCTACTTTTCGTTGTGTTGTCGATGAGAAGAAAAGAACTCGAACAGAAAATAATCATAGTGCGACACATTTAATGCAGGCTGCATTAAGAAGAGTATTAGGGGATCATGTTCAGCAACGTGGCTCACTTGTAAATGATAAATTTTTACGTTTTGATTTTTCTCATTTTTCAAAAGTTACTGATGAAGAACTGGAAAAAATTGAGCATATCGTAAATTCAAAAATCAGGGAGAATATCGTACTTGATGAAAGAAGAAATGTTCCCATAAATGAGGCAAAAGCTATGGGTGCAATGGCTCTTTTTGGTGAGAAATATGGTGAATTTGTGCGCATGATCACATTTGATCCTGGCTATTCGGTGGAACTTTGTGGAGGGACACATGTACCCATGACTGGACAAATTGGGCTTTTTAAGATCACTTCGGAAAGTTCGATTGCTGCAGGAGTAAGACGAATTGAAGCAATTACTGCAGATGCGGCGGAAGAGTATGTAAGTCAAAACCTGAAAACGCTAGGGAAAATCAAAGAACTTTTTAACAACCCTAAAGACCTTATTCATATTATTGAAAGTGCCCTTGAAGAGAAAAATCTACTGGCCAAGCAGATTGAAAAAATACAATATGCTCAGGCAGGTGATATCAAAAAAGATTTAATTCAAAAAGCACAAATAATCCATGGAGTAAATGTGCTGGTAGAGGAAGTGAAACTACCCAATGCAGATGCCCTAAAAAAGATTGCTTTTGAATTGAAAAATGAAGTGAATAATCTATTCATGGTCTTAGCGGCAGATGTGGATGGAAAACCACAAATTGGAATTATGATTTCAGATGAACTTATTAGCTCGCACAAATTGCACGCAGGCAATATGGTGCGCGAATTGGCTAAAGAAATTCAAGGAGGTGGAGGTGGGCAACCTTTTTATGCTACTGCTGGTGGTAAGGATTTATCAGGATTGAAAAATGTGGTTACGAAAGCTAAAGAATTAATAGTGGACTCTTTGGAGGCATAATAAGGCATCAATTTACCATGATTAAATTGCACGTGTTTTTAGTAGCTATTTTGATTGTTTCGTGCAATGAAAATGATCAGTATCAAAATGCACCAAAGATCTATGGCAAGCTTGATTATCTCGCCAAGGGGTTTGTTTACCTGGAGATTCTTACTCCTGATGGATTTGAAAAACTGGATTCCACGGAAATATCCACAGATGGTACTTTTATACTAAAATCAAAAAAAATCCAGGATGATTTCTACAGAATCAACCTTTTTAACAAACAAAAATTTTCTATAACCTTAAATGATCAGGATATTTGGTTAGAATCGAATAGGCTCGGTGGGGATATTTCAGGAAGAGGATCAGATGATATAGAAGCTGTTAGTAAAGCATATACACTTCAATCATCCTTTGCAATCCATTCAAGCCTCTTGAGACAGGAGATGAAATCCACACAAGTTCAAAAGGATTCTGTTTTATTGAAGAGCTTGCACCAAAGAATTGAGATAGCAGAAATTGACTATAGCAGTTCGTTAAAAAAGATAATCGTTGGATTAAACGGCAATATTACAGCAGTACTTCTGCTGAATGAATATTTACCAATTGAGCCAAATTTGGAATTTTATAAAGAACTGATGCCAAATATTGAAAGTAGACTGAACAATTCATGGATTTTCGCTGATCTGTTGGACCGATACCAAAAAATAATAAAATTGGCTGTTGGATCCCAAGCACCTGAATTTTCCTTGAATGATCCAGCTGGTAAATTGATTCGTTTATCTGACTTTAAAGGGAAATATCTTTATGTTGATTTCTGGGCTTCCTGGTGTCAACCTTGTCGAATGGAAAATCCAGACCTGGTAAAAGTTTATGAAAAATTCCATGGCTTAGATTTTGAAATACTTGGTGTTTCATTAGACAAGAAAAAGGAAAATTGGCTTAAAGCCATTGCAGATGATGGACTGAAATGGCAGCAGGTTTCGGACCTTAAGTATTTCGATTCAGAAATGATCGAATTATACAACATCGAAGGTATTCCGATGACTTTTCTTTTAAATCCAAGAGGTGAAATAATAGCCAAAAATATTCATGCTGACGAATTGGAAACAATTTTATATGCTAAAGGTTTGAGTCAGGATTAAAATTAATATTTAGTGTGAGTCCTGGGGGGAAATAAAATTTGTCCATTATTATTGTAGGAATTTTCCCTGGTTGTCTGTTATATAATGTAAAATTGTATTCATGGAGCAAATGAATGATGGTGATACTTTGAAACGTAATAAATCAAAATTTCAACATACTCATGTGCTTTTTTATTCGTAGAAACCAATACAATTAACATTTCAACAGTCTATATTTGTCATCCATTTTCTCGATTCCTACGGGTATCGCTATTATTAACCAATTAATATAAATTATACATGAACCTCTTGAAGAAGATTTCAAATAAATTATTTTCAACAACTTCATCCGGCCTATATATATTGATATTTGCAGTTGCCATTGGAGTAGCCACTTTTGTCGAAAATGATTTTGGCACGAGTTCAGCGCAAAATGTGATTTTCAAATCCAGATGGTTTGAAATTATTTTGGCCCTTTTTGCCATTTCACTGATCATTAACATATTTAGATTCCGGATGGTGCAGCAAAAAAAATGGGCCATCCTCACGTTTCATGCAGCGATTGTGGTTATACTTATAGGTGCTGGAGTTACCAGGTATTTCGGTAGTGAGGGGATGATGCATATACGAGAGGGGAAAACCGCCAAATCCTTTTTATCTTCTGAGTCCTATCTTCAGTTTGAAGCCATTCGCGATGGAAAAATATTTCGTTTCGAAGAGC
>JAHEMV010000001.1:0-6457 GCA_024643455.1 Cytophagales bacterium | reverse complement strand
TTCGGTAGTGAGGGGATGATGCATATACGAGAGGGGAAAACCGCCAAATCCTTTTTATCTTCTGAGTCCTATCTTCAGTTTGAAGCCATTCGCGATGGAAAAATATTTCGTTTCGAAGAGCCTGCGCAGTTCTCTACTTTAGGAAATAATAATTTCAATGAATCCTACTTAATAGGAAATAGTAAGGTACAGGTTGAAGTGTTGAATTTTATGCCAAATCCAAAAGAAATTTTGGTGGATGATCAAAATGGTATCCCGATCGTTCATATTGTGAAGGGAGGAATGAATGGAAGAGAAGAATATTTTTTAAAAGAAAAAGACCAGATGAATGTTCTGGGCACCTTGTTTAATTTTGATGAGCCTTCTACGAATCACGCATTTAATATCAGGTATGAAAATGGCCAGCTGTTCTTTATTACTGATGTTGCTTATACGCAAATGCAAATGGCGACTCAGCATAAAGACACACTTTTGCCAGGAGTTTACCACCCACTTTTAATTAGACATTTGTATTCAAGTGATCAGCAGAGTTTTGTTATTGCAGATTTTAAGCCTACGGGTCGGGTTGAAGTAATTTCATCTTCTGAAAAAATGAACAGCAACAGTACCGGTGGATTAAATATGAAAATAACCATCAATGGACAGGAGCAGATTTTCTTTTTATATGGAACCAGAGGGGTCGAAGGAAATCCAAAGGTGCTGACCGTCGGTGATACAGACATTTCAATAGCTTATGGATCAAAAAGAGTAAATCTTCCATTTGAGTTGAAGCTGAATCAATTTATAATGGAACGATATCCAGGGACCAACAGCGCTTCTTCCTATGCAAGTGAAATAACATTGTTGGATCCAAAAAACAATATTAACAGAGATCAAAGAATTTATATGAATAATATATTGAATTATGGTGGTTATCGATTTTTTCAATCATCCTATGATCAGGATGAACTTGGTACATATTTAAGTGTAAACAATGATAGTTGGGGCACAATGATTTCGTATATCGGTTATGCTTTGCTCACATTGGGAATGATTCTTACCATGTTTAGTGATAAGAGTCGATTCAGACAATTAGCCAAAAACATTAAAAAATTGCGTCAGGGCAGTCCAGTAA
The DNA here is from genome assembly GCA_024643455.1 of Cytophagales bacterium. Classification (GTDB taxonomy): domain Bacteria; phylum Bacteroidota; class Bacteroidia; order Cytophagales; family Cyclobacteriaceae; genus JAAUQL01. The sequence continues at coordinate 5,343 of JAHEMV010000001.1, read as the reverse complement.
TTGCTACCATGTTAATAGTTACTCTTGTCTCTTTTTCAAATCCTTCATATTCCGTTGCTTCAGATGGGAAAAAGGTAGATTCAGAACATGCCACCCAGTTTGGTCGATTGATCGTGCAGGACCATAATGGCAGGTTAAAGCCTATGAATACTTTTGCTAATGAGCTATTAAGAAAAATTTCCCGAAAGGAAACAATAAATGGACTCACTTCAGAACAAGTAGTTCTTAGCATGTTAGCCAATCCCTCAGATTGGTATGGTGAGCCAATTATAAAAATGAGTAAACAAGAGGAAATCAAAAAGATACTTCAAGTCAATACTGACATGGCATCTTATAGAGACTTTTTTGATATTCAGGGAGATTATAAATTAAGAAATTTGGTTAAAAATGCCTATAACATGCCTCAGCGTGATCGGGGCACCCTAGAAAAAGAGGTATTGAAACTTGATGAAAAAGTTAATATTTGCAGTATGATTTTTTCTGGAAGATTCATGAAGATTTTCCCTGTGCCAGGCAATCAAGAGCATCCATGGCAATCTCCAGCAGATATTGGAATCCAACATGTAGCTCATAATCATAGTACCAGTACAGATGATGATTTTATTGATAAATTTTATCCAAAATATATAACTGAATTACAAGTAGCAATTGTTCGTAATGATTGGACTACGGCAAATAAATTGATTGATGAATTGCACGTATTTCAACAAACCAACGGAGGGGAAATTTTTCCATCAAATAGTAAAATATCAGCCGAACTTTTTCTTAATAAAATGAATGTTTTTAGTAGGTTAGGAAAAATTTACGGCTTATTGGGGCTGGTTTTTTTGACATTACTTTTTATTTCTGTTTTTAATCCAAAGTTGAATTTGAAATGGGCTTTTAGAATTTCATTTGGATTGCTGGCCGTAAGTTTCTTTATGCATACACTAGGTCTTGGTTTGCGATGGTATGTTTCCGGACGGGCACCATGGAGTAATGGCTATGAATCTATGATTTACATTGCTTTTACCACAACATTGGCCGGTATCATTTTTTCCAGAAAATCATATGGAGGTCTGGCAGCGACCACTGTGCTTTCTGCAACGATTTTGATGGTTGCAGGATTAAGCTGGCTGGATCCTGAAATTACACCTTTAGTACCGGTATTAAAATCGTATTGGCTTACCATTCATGTGTCTATGGAAGCAGGTAGTTATGGATTTTTGATGCTCGGCGCAATTATCGGGGTCCTCAATTTAGTAATAATGATATTTAGAAATCAAAAGAATAGTGCTAACGCAAGTAGAATTATAAAAGAGATGACCTACATCAGCGAAATGACGCTTATTGGAGGCATATTTATGATAAGCATCGGCACATATCTGGGTGGAGTTTGGGCTAATGAATCGTGGGGGAGATATTGGGGTTGGGATGCCAAGGAGACGTGGGCTTTGGTGACCATTTTAGTCTATGCATTTATACTGCATATGCGGTTTATTCCAGGTATGAGGAGCATATTTGCCTTTAATGTCGCCTCTTTATTCGGATGGGCATCTGTGATGATGACTTATTTTGGAGTCAATTATTACCTTTCAGGATTGCACTCCTATGCAGCAGGAGACCCGGTGCCAATTCCACCATTTGTCTACTATACAGTATTTACATTAATATCGATATGTCTATTAGCTTATTGGAGAAACAGGCAATTTGAAAAGAGAAATTTATCAAAAGCTGTTGGATAGCTAATCGTTTATTGATAATAGAATTATGGAATAGGCTTACTTCAAAATAGCCTGTTCCATAATAATATCATATTTATATCCTGCTCCAAAATCCTTATTTAAGGCTATAGTTCCCTCAAAAGAGACAATAGCATCAATAGTTACCTTATCGGTGGTTGTGATGGTCAGATCCAGATCATCACCTGATCCATCCTGAATATGAATCCAATTTCTATCCATAATCATCGCGTTAATCTTTACACATTTTCCTGTTACGAGTATTACCTTCCCCTCGTATTTTTTCGGCTCGGCAAATAGCTCTGATAATTTAATAGAACCTTCGATAGGTATAACACTTAACGGTCCATGGGTACTGATCTCTTTTTTGATGTTTTCATTTTGCGCAGCAACCAGATCTGTTTGGCCATTAGAACTGTTTGAGGGCTCCTCAATTACTATGGGTTCACCTTCCACTACTTTTGGTCTGGAGTCACACGAGGTTATAAAAAGATATATCAGGAGGAATATGGCAATGGTATTGGTTATGGATTTCATCTGATTTTTTTGAAGTTTAGTAATTTATGTCTTGTTAAATTCATTCAGTGCCTTTTGCATTGCCAGAATATTTACTTTTGGCATGCCGGGAGATACACCTCCTCCGAGAGAAAGTATAATGCCTTCACCCTGGCTTTTTTCTAATACTTCCATGGTCGCTTTATACACCGCATCTGGAGATCCCTGTACTCCAATTTCTAGTGGGTTTACATTTCCCATCAAGCACATACGATCTCCGATACTTTTTTTTACATCGGTGATATCAGTTTGTTTTCCCCAGTTCAATACATTGAACCCGGTATCTGGTAAATGATGAAGGCATGCATTGACATCAGCATCGTTGTGATATATTTTTATCCAGTCTTTTGGGAATGCATCACAAATCCTTTTCAAATACGGATGGGCAAATTGCTTATAATCTTCTTCACCAACAAAACCAACGATATCGTCCAATACGAAAATTCCTTCAACTCCATCACCGATTGCTACAGTTTGAGCTTTGAGCCAATCGATTACAAGATTGGTTGTGAGATCTAAAAGCTTATGTGCCAAATCAGGATTCACCATCAGGTCCATCATGAGGTTTGTGGTGCCACGAACAAATCCCGCTGTACAAAGTGGTCCCCTTGCTGTAACTATTGGCATGACATGACCCTGATCAAAAACACGTTGTTTCTGCATCTTAATTCGATGCAGTGTTAGCGCCATAAAACCGTCGCTTTCTACATCATATTTGGATATTAAATCCATATCCTCCAGTCGGTGCAGATTCTCAACTTCACTAGGCGTGTTGTCTTCCCAAAATCTAATTTTAGCACCCAAAGCAGAAGGTTCAGCAGCCATACCATATTCCATCCACCATGATGGAACAAATATAATGTCCGGGAATTCCTGGTGGATTTTCAGATTCGATTGAAACCATAATTCCGGATCGAGATAATAATCCATATGATTGATTCCTAAATGACCTGGAATCCACGGACTATCAATGATTAATGCCAATGGAATTTGATCCATTTTTTCCATTCTGGCAGCCCGCTTGAAGGCCTCCCATTGTTCTGGTCTCATAGATTTAAAAGTTTATTCAACAATGATATTTGTTTTTATGGAATAGAAAAAAATTATGAAGATTCAAATTACGATACTTGAATATTTTTACGATTTCAGGAAATGCGGTTTTCTTATAAAGTAAAAATCGAATTAAATTTTTAGATTTGGGCTATTATCAATTTGATATTTTTTATTCAAAGAAGTGACCAATTGATTATAGGTAATAGTATTTGATTTTTTGATGGAATAATGTGGCTAAGAACAAAGTAAAAAAAATTACCCTTGTCGTACTTGCAGCAGGTTTAGGATCCAGATATGGTAGTCTAAAGCAAATTGATCCATTTGGACCTTCAGGTGAAACGATTATTGATTATTCGATATACGATGCTATTCGGGCGGGCTTCAGGAAGGTCGTTTTTATTATCAGGAGAAGTATAGAAGAAGAATTCAAAGAAATTTTTGTTGGTAAGTTTGGCGATCGTATCGAAGTGGACTACGCATTTCAGGAAATTGATATTCTTCCGGAAGGGATTTCCGTTCCAAAGGACCGAATAAAACCATGGGGGACTGGTCATGCTGTTATGATGGCAGCCTCTAAAGTAAGCGATCCTTTCGCAGTAATTAATGCTGATGATTTTTATGGGGTCGCATCTTTTCGATTATTGTTTGAACATCTTATAAATTTAGATTCCAATGATTTGAATGCTTGTTTAATTGGATATCGTCTTAAGAATACACTTTCTGACCATGGATACGTATCACGTGGAATTTGTTCGCTTTCAGAAAATAATTTTCTGGAAAAGGTTACAGAACGAACTCATATTTATAAAGGCGAGGATAATCACATCTATTTTATCGAAAATGAAGAGCAGGATAGTTTGACTGGTGAAGAATTAGTTTCGATGAATCTTGTTGGTTTTACTCCACCATTTTTTGATCTTCTTAAAGTAGGGTTTGAACAATTTGTAAAAACAAATGCCGAAAATCCAAAATCTGAGTATTTCCTGCCAAATGCAGTTACACAAATGTTAAAACAATATGGCGTGAAAATGCCGGTAATCGAAACACCAGAATTGACATATGGAGTGACTTATCCAAAAGATAAACCAGTAGTAAAGGAAATGATAAATCGATTGGTTGAGCAAGGGATTTACCCTAAAAACCTTTGGAAATAAGTAAAATTATGAGCGTAGATCACATTGCCAGCCAGTTTAAAATTCCCGGAAAAATAACTTCTATAACGCCTTATGGCGGTGGACACATCAACGACACCTTTAAGGTTCAATGTGAACAAGCTGCCGTTTCCAACTACATTCTTCAAAAAGTAAATCACAATGTTTTTAAAGACATTGAGGGACTAATGGAAAACATTTCCAAAGTGACTGCTCATATTAGAATGAAACTTGCTGAAAGCAATACGGAAGATATAGCACGTCGTTCTCTGGAGTTAATTAAAGCAAAAAATGGCGATTTGTTTGTCAAGGATAAGGGACAGTTCTGGCGTGTTTTTAATTTTATTGAAGATCATAAGGTGTATGATGGCGCACCAGATAAGTTGATTGCATACGAAGGGGCCAGGATGTTTGGCCAATTTTTAACTCAACTTTCGGATCTGAATCCATCAGGAATTGTAGAAACAATACCAAAATTTCACAACATCAAATATAGACTCTCTAATTTGGAATTAGCTATAAAAGCAGATCCATTAAAAAGGGTATGCTGCCTGCATGAAGAGATAAATTATGTGCGATCCAGATATGAGGTGATGAGTGTCATCCAAAATCTTGGCGAAAAAGGATTATTAACTCCCCGCATAGTGCACAATGATACAAAAATCAATAATGTGTTATTTGATCAGCAGAATAAAGGGCTTTGTGTGGTTGATTTGGATACGATCATGCCTGGTTTTGTACATTATGATTTTGGTGATGGGATCAGAACGTGTGCAAATACCGGAGCCGAAGATGATGAAGATTTAAAAAATATTGAATACGATCTTGGGATGTTTAAGTCATTTAGTTCCGGATTTATTGAA
>JAHEMV010000140.1:2043-10624 GCA_024643455.1 Cytophagales bacterium | reverse complement strand
AATTATGATTTAAATGGTTCAACCAATTCATCATTGCAAGGTTTCAGACCAACACGTATTGGTAACCTGGATACCAAATGGGAAACTGTAGTTTCATCGAATATAGGTTTTGACGCATCATTGTTAGACAATTCATTTGAAGTGGTATTTGACTGGTATGTAAGAAATAGTACTGACCTGCTCTTCAACCCTGAATTACCTGCTACTTCAGGTGGAGCAGATGTTCCATTTGTAAACATTGCTGAAATGAAAAATTCAGGAATTGACTTACAACTGATCTATCATAAAATGTGGTCAGATTTCAATTTCCAGGCCAATGCTCAAATCACAACAGTCAATAACGAAATCGTTTCACTTGCTGAAGGATACGATTATTTCGATGCTGGTGGATCACGTATAGGTTCTTTCAGTAGGAATGAAGTCGGTGGATCAATGGCACAATTCTACGGATACAACGTAATTGGTCTATTTGGTGAGTCAGATTTTACAGAAGTTGGTGATGAATTTATTCCAGTTAGTGGAGTAGCTAAACAGGATGGTGGTGAGCCAGGATTTTTACGCTACGAAGATGTGGATGGTGATGGTGAGATCACTCCTGAAGACCGACAATTTATTGGTAGTCCAATTGCAGATTTCACTTATGGTCTAAACCTTGATTTTGGTTGGAAGAATTTTGACTTGTCAGCCTTCTTCTATGGATCACAAGGAAATGAAATTTTCAATTACAACAAATGGTGGTATGATTTCTGGCCTTCGTTCCAGGGACAAAAAAGCACAGACTTATTATATAACAGCTGGACTCCAACCAATACGGATACAGATATTCCTAAAGCGTCAAACAAGTCTAACTTCTCAACCAATACCCAGTCTACCAGTTATTATGTAGAAGATGGTTCGTATTTGAGATTGAAACAATTAACAATTGGATATACCTTCCCAAAATCAGTTTTGGGTAATGTATTTACCAATGCGCGCGTATATGTTCAGGGGGTAAATCTTTTTACCGCAACCAAGTATTCTGGAATGGATCCTGAAATGTCAACCTCAGGTGAATCATCCGGTGATGTGAACTTTGGTGTGGATAGAGGTAATGTGCCTTCTGTGAAGCAGTATTTAATCGGTATTAATCTGGGATTTTAAGCTATCTTAAAAATAGAATATTATGAAAAGGTTTTATTATATAACTTTATTAACATGTATGATGGTGTTCGGGCTGGTAACGGCCTGCAAGGAGTCATTCCTTGAAATTACGCCAAATGGCTCACTCGATGAGTCAGTTCTTGCAACTGCCAATGGCATTGATGGCCTTCTAATCGGAGCATATTCCATGTTGGACGGTATCTCTAGCCAGGGAACAGGCGGATGGGAAGCTGCGTCTTCAAACTGGGTATTTGGAAGTATTAGAGGTATGGAAGCAAATAAGGGTACTGACTCTGGTGACCAGCCAGATATCAATCCATTGCAAACTTTCTCTGAATCAGCAACCAATCCTTATTTAAATCTTAAGTGGAGATCGGTTTATGAAGCAATCTCAAGATGTAACAGTGTTATTAGAATAACTGCACAAACGTTAGAAGCAGGAAATATCACCGCAGATGAAGCAGATTCATTTGTACGTCAGGCCAGAACACTTCGTGGTTGGTATCATTTTGAAGCATATAGAATGTGGGCTGATTTGAGTAACGGAACAGGTGTACCTTATGTGGATGAAACAACACTTGCAGAGGATGTTACCAATACAGCAGACATCCGTGCACAAATTCTTGCTGATTTGGATCAGGGAAGAACGCTTCCTAACGACATGGGTCAGGTCGGAAGATTCAATAAAACAGTTGCACAGGTGCTTTGGGCAAAAGCTCAAATGCAAATGTATAAGGATTACACCGCTGCTTTACCTGTGCTTCAGGATGTAGCTGCTAATGGCACCAATCCAGCTGGACAAAAGGCAGGTTTGGAAGCTAAATATGGTGATATCTTCGATACAGACTTCAGAAATGGTAAAGAATCAATTTATACAGTTCAGTATTCTGTAAATGATGGTTCAGGTGCATGGAATGGTGGCTGGGGTGAAGTGCTTAACTTCCCTTACAAATCTGGTGGTTCACCTGGTGGATGCTGCGGTTTCTTCAATCCAACTCAGGAATTTGTGAATTCCTTCAGAACTTCAGGCGGACTTCCTTTATTGGATTTTACATACAATAATAGCCCTGTAGTTAGTGATCAGGGACTTACTACGTCAGATCCTTTTACAGAAGATAGCGGTCCATTGGATCCTAGACTCGACTGGTCAGTAGGTAGAAGAGGCATTCCATATTTGGATTGGGGTCCTCATACTGGTGCAGACTGGATTCGTGATCAAACCTATTCTGGACCATATAATCCTAAAAAACAGGTTTATAAGAAGTCTCAGGAGGGACAAATCACTGAAGTAGGTAACTGGACTTCAGGTTATACAGCCAATGGTTACCGTATGATCCGCTATGCTGATGTATTGCTTATGGTGGCAGAATGTAAAGCCATTCTTGGTCAGGGAGACTTGGGTCTTGCTGAGGTAAACCTGATTCGAAACAGAGCTGCAAATGCTGCTGGTTTTGTAAAAGAAGCAGACGGTACGACCAATGCTGCAAATTATGTGATCAATCCATATCCTGCTTTTGCCGATCAGGCAACTGCTATCAAAGCTGTTCAGATGGAGCGCAAACTTGAGCTAGGAATGGAAGGACACCGATACTTCGACTTACAGCGATGGGGTAATGTTGTCACTGAGTTAACCAGGGTGATGGCTTACGAAAAAACCCAACCTTGGGGAGGATCTTTGTACACAAGTAGTGTCATCGGTCCAGAAGATGTGAACTATCCTATACCACAACGTCAGATTGACCTGGCTAATGGTAGTTTAGTTCAGAACAGATAATTTAAATTATTTTAAATGATATTAAAGTGGACTTTCTATTGTAGAAAGTCCACTTTTTTTTAAGTTTTGCGAGTAAGGAAGTATTGAATATGAAAGGTTTTATCTACGTCTTGTTTTTATTTGGAGTTTTATCATGTACTGAGCATAAACGATTTCAATTATTGAATCCTGAAGAAACAGGTATTGGATTTGAGAATACCATAGTTGAAACGGATTCACTTCACGTTATGAATTTTGAGTATATCTACAATGGTGGAGGAGTAGGTGTTGTAGATTTAAATAATGATGGTAAGCAAGATTTAATTTTCACAGGAAATCAGGTAACCACTAAAATTTATCTTAATAAAGGAGACTTTAAGTTTGAGGATATTACTGCAAACTTTCCAGGCTTATCCAATGAACAATGGCATAGTGGTGTATCTATTGTCGATATCAACAGTGATGGATGGAATGATCTTTATTTTACCTGCACAGCCTATAAAGATCCAGAAAAAAGAAAAAACCGATTGTGGGTCAATCAGGGCCTAAACGGAGATACGCCCATGTTTAAAGAGATGGCTGAAGAATATGGAATAGCAGATCAAAATTATTCAGTACAGGCTTCATTTTTTGATTATGACAACGACGGAGATCTTGATCTCTATGTATTAAATAATTTTGTAACAGAGCGGCTTTCTGCGAGCTATAGAGAAAAAATTTTAGATGGAAGTGCAATAAGCAATGACAAATTGTATAGGAATGATGGGAACGATCATTTCAGTGATGTAACCATTGAAGCAGGAATTGTATTTGAAGGATTTGGACTTGGCCTTGCGATGGGGGATGTCAACAAAGATGGTTATCCGGACATCTACATTTCAAACGATTACATCTCGAATGATTTGCTGTACATCAATCAGAGGGATGGAACATTCAAAAATGAAATTGACACCTACCTTTCTTACCAGACGAAATCTTCCATGGGCGATGATATGGCTGATATCAATAATGATGGATATCCTGATATTTTTACTATGGATATGATGCCTGAATATTACTACAAGAAAAAACAAACCATAAATGGATTTAGCTATATTTTCTATTTCTATGATGAAAAATTTGGCTATGAGCATCAATACCTGCGCAACATGCTACATCTGCATAATGGTTTTCAGCGAGGCGAGATGCTTCCATACAGTGAGGTTGGTCAAATGATGGGCATTTATCAGACTGAATGGAGCTGGTCACCACTTTTTGCAGATTATGATAATGATGGAGATAAGGATCTTTTAATCACCAATGGATATCCCAAGGATCTGACAGATAAAGATTGGACGCGATATAAAGCACAGGTTTTCGGATCCGTTGCCTCAGCCGCTCATGTCATGAGTAAGGCCCCTGCAGCAAAAGCAATCAACTTTGCATTTGAAAATAAAGGCAACTATACTTTTGATAAAGTTTCAGATCAATGGTTTGACGTTACAAAATCCTATTCATACGGCGCTGCCTTTGTGGATCTGGACAACGATGGCGACCTGGATTATGTAGTCAACAATTTGAATGATCCTGCTTTTATTTATAAAAATAATACCAACGAACAGCAACCTAAAAAATCAAACTACCTTAAAATAAACCTTCTGGGAAAGGCAGGAAATACCCAAGCAATTGGGGCAAAAATAGAATTGTGGGCTGAAGGAAATTACCAGTTTCAGGAGCATTTTATGTCCAGAGGATACATATCTTCCGTAGATCCAACTGTTCATTTTGGATTGGCCGAAATCCAAAAGGTTGATTCAATAAAAGTCACCTGGCCCGGAGGTACTATTTCAGTCATTAGAAATATTCAGGCAAACCAATTAATCAAAGTTAATGAAGAGGAATCTTTAAAGTCAAGCCTCGCTGTTACAAGCAAGGATGATATAAAGTATTTGTTTGAAAAGAAAAACAACGTCATTGACTATGTTCATCAACAAAATGATTTTATTGATTATACCACATTTCAAAATGTAATTCCGCATAAGTTTTCTCAGATTGGACCACGTATGGCCAAAGGGGATATCGACAAGGATGGTTATGATGATATTATTATAGGTTCGACAAATAACCTTCCAACCAAAGTATTTTTTGGAAAAGGAACTGAATTCATTAATACGGAGGTCGAAGGATTAACAACACTAAAGCAGAATCCTGAAGCAGATATTGCAATCGTAGACTATGATAATGATGGTGATAATGATATAGTTGCAATTGCCGGAGGTTATGAAAATCCAAAGGAAGAGGATTATATTCACTATTTATATGAAAATGAAAATGGAAAATTCATAAGTAAAAAATTGCCAATTGCAGGATTTCCAGCTTCGGTTATACGAGCTTTTGATTATAATCATGATGGATATATTGATCTTTTTATAGGCTCAAGAGTAAAAAAAGACATGTTCCCATTGGCTGCAGATTCATGGATCATCCTAAATGATCATGGACAATACAAAAAGGAAAATGCCTTGAATTTTAATCTCGGTATGGTTACAGATGCCATTTGGAGCGATTACGATGGTGATGGATGGGAAGATCTGATTATTACCAGGGAATGGAATTCGATCGCTGTCTTAAAAAATAAAGAAGGCCAGGGTTTATCCAGTCAAGACCTACCTGAGCTGGAATCCAAACATGGTATTTGGTATTCAATATCCAATGGAGACTTTGATATGGATGGTGATCAGGATTATATTGTTGGAAATCTTGGAGAAAACCACCGATTCACAGTAAGTGATATATATCCATTACACGTCTATGCTGTTGATCTGGATATGAATGGTACAATAGACCCGATAGCTACAGGCTATTGGAAAGATCCTTATGACGTAATGAAAGAATTTCCTATCAACTATCTGGACGAACTTATGGCACAATCGTCTTTTTTTGCTAAGAAATTTCAAAACTATGCTTCGTTTAGTTATGCCTCGATGGACTCCATTTTTGATGAATCCATTCGTAAACGTATCATCTATACATTCAAAGCCAATACCGCCTCGAGTTATATTCTGTGGAATGAAAAAGGTAGTTTCAGGTTTGAGAAATTACCTGAATCCATACAGGTATCACCCATCAAAAAGATGATCGTACATGATTTCAATGGTGACACTTATCCTGATGTTTTACTTGGCGGGAATGACTATACGTATGATGTTTCTACCGGGTTTTATGATGCGAACAAAGGGATCGTTTTATTGAGTAAAGGCGATAAGTCAGGTTTTGAAGTATTGGAACCAGCCCAAAGTGGCATATTGCTTCAAGGAATGGTTGAGTCAATGTTGTATTTTGAAGGAGATACTTCACTTGTAGTTACCGGGTTCAACAGAGATTCGGTTTCTGTTTATCAGCACATTTCAAAATAAATATTAATTGAGAATTAAGACAGGCCATTAGTACAGGCCTGTATTTTTTAAATAAATATCTTCCTTCAAGTCTTAGAATTTGCTCCCGATGTGTTATTTTGAATCGGATATAATTCAATTGAATTCCTGCATTTACAATTATCTTTTTGGAAGAATCTCACAATAATACATTTTCCATTTATCGATCCTCTGCCGGATCTGGGAAAACGCATCAGCTCGCTGTAGAGTTCATTTCGATGGCAATCGGCAATCCAAATTTATTCAATAAAATCCTTGCTGTTACCTTTACTAACAAAGCCACCAAGGAAATGAAAGAACGAATTCTGGCATTTCTGGTGTTATTGGCCGAGCAGAATGATCAAGCCTTGCTAAGTCAGGTAAGGGAGAACACAAAGCTTTCAGCAGAAACTATTGCAGAAAATGCCAGCATAGTTATTGGTAAAATCCTGCACCAATATGCTCAGTTTTCAGTAAGCACCATCGATGCATTTTTTCAAAAGGTTGTGAAGTCTTTTGCAAAAGAATTGGGATTACTTGGCAACTTTAAAGTGGAGATCGACCAGGATAAAATAAAAATGGAGCTGATTGACCAGATCATTGATGATTTGGGGAGTGACGAAGAACTTACCAACTGGCTGGTGGAATTTTCTTTTTCTAAAGTTGATGAAAATAAATCATGGAATATACGACCACAGATCGAGTCACTAACTAATGAGGTATTTAAAGAATCCTTTAGAGCCATTGAACTCAATCTTGAAAAGGTGAAGAGAGAAGATTTCAAAATCTTTCTTGCAGAGGTTCGAAAAGTAAAACTCCAGTTCGAAAATGCCATGAAATCCATGGCGAGAAAAGCGTTGGAATTGATGGATGACCATGGCCTTTCAATTGATGACTTTGCGTACAAGGGATCTGGTCCGGCAGGTTATTTTTCAAGAATAATCACCAGGAATGATTTTGATCCAAAAACACGGGTAAAAGAAGTGATAGGAAATCCAGAAAAATGGTATTCAAAAGCTTCGCCTAAAAAATCAGAGATTCAGCAAGCAACCGAAGGAGGACTTCAGAAGCTTACCATTTCTATTGTGGATTATTATGACAAATCCATCCAGGATTACATTACAGCTATAGAAGTACTTCGAAATTTTTATGTATTCGGCATTTTGACTCAGATAGTAGAGAAACTAAAAAACTATCGTCACGAAAATGATGTCATGCTTATTTCGGATGTCCCGGTTTTTTTGAAAGGGATTATTGCAGAAAATGACGCACCTTTTATTTATGAAAAAACGGGTAGCTGGTATCAACATTATCTGATCGATGAGTTTCAGGATACGTCGGCTTTTCAATGGAACAATTTCAAGCCTCTTGTAGAAAATGGATTGTCCCAGGGCTTTAAAAGCCTGTTGGTTGGCGATGGGAAACAATCGATTTATCGCTGGCGTGGAGGAGATTGGAAGTTGATTTTACAAGAGGTTAAGGCAGATTTGCTTTCATGGAAACCAACGGAAAAAAATTTAAAAACCAATTGGCGAAGCGCCCGGAAGATCGTAGAATTTAACAATGATGTTTTTGGCTATTTACCTTCGTTGATCAGAAATGAATTTAGTGCCATTATAAATGATCTTACTTTGCCTGAAGAGGAGAAAGGTCTTTTGAAATCCATGGCATCAGACGTCGAAAATCTATATAAAGATGTCATACAACAAGTAGCTCCAAAAAATGAAGCACCTTCGAGTGGAGTTATTGAGATAAATGTCTATCAAAAAGATGCTGATAATCCATGGAAACCGGAAGCGTTGTCAATGCTCCCGGCAATGGTTGAGCGGCTTCAGGACCAAGGTTTTCAGGCTCGGGATATTGCAATTTTGGTGCGCAAAAGTGATGAGGGTAAGCAAGTCATCGAACAGCTGATAGAGCATAAAAAATCCATGAATTCCAAAACTGGATATTGTTACGATGCCATCTCCAATGAGTCGCTTTTCCTGGGCAATGCAGTTGTAATTCGATTGTTGATCAATACGATAAGGTATGCTTTAAATCCTGATGACAAAATTGCTTTTGGAGAAATTTGTTACAATTTCAAGTCCCTGCAAGGTCATAGAAATACTCAGCAGGAATATGAGGATTTAGAATTCATTCTTCTTGGAGACGATCTACCCGGCACATTTAAAGAAGAAATAGCAACACTCATACGAAGGCCGGTTTATGAAATGGTGGAGCGGATCATTCAACTTTTCGAACTGGGAAATTCAAGGAATAAAGGGTATTTACAGGCATTTCAGGATTTGGTGCT